>NZ_JBFAET010000015.1:0-95251 GCF_040642095.1 Streptomyces sp. NPDC020362 | reverse complement strand
GACCCCGCCCCCCACCACCACCCGGCGCGCGGGGTGGGGTGTGGGGGCGGGGTGTTGTTACACCCCCCCAACCACTATTAAAACCCACCCCTCCCCTCCCCCCCCCCCGCCCGGGGCCCACGTCTCACGCGGGCCCGCCGCCGTGGTCGCAACCCCTTCGGCCGACTGCCGCGTCGGCGGCTCCTGGGCCGAAGACGCCTTGGTACGGGTCTCCGCGGTCCGTGTTTCTTCACTAGCCATGCCGCCCATCATAGAATCATGGGATGATTGGTTGTCCACTCCCGCGGCGTCACCGCCCGGGCTCCTCGTGCGAAGGTGTGCCATGCCCCTGAGCCACCCGCGCCGTTCGGCGCTGTCCGAGCAGGTCATCGCCGCGCTGCGCAGTCAGATCGCCTCCGGCGAGTGGCCGGTCGGCTCGCGCATCCCGACCGAGCCGGAACTGGTCGAGCAGCTCGGTGTCGCCCGCAACACCGTCCGCGAGGCCGTCCGCGCGCTCGCGCACAACGGTCTGCTGGACATCCGCCAGGGCTCGGGCACGTACGTCGTGGCGACGAGTGAGCTGGCCGGCGTGATGCACCGCCGGTTCGCCGAGGCCGACCCCCGGCACATCGCCGAGCTGCGCGCGGCCCTGGAGTCGGCGGCGGCGAGGCTGGCCGCCGAGCGGCGCACCGAGAAGGACCTCAAGCAGCTGGACGCACTCCTGGTGCGCCGCGAGGGGGCCTGGGAAGCCGGCGAGGCCGAGGCCTTCGTGACCGCCGACGCGACCTTCCACCTGGCCGTGGTGGCCGCCTCGCACAACGACGTCATGACGGCGATGTACGCCGATCTCGGCGAGGTGCTGCGGGACTGGCTGCGCGCGGACGTGGGCGCCGAGCTGACGCCGGAGACGCACATGGACCATGCCCGGCTGGTGGACGCGATCCGCGCTGGCGACGCGGAGGCGGCGGCCACGGAGGCCGCGAGCTATCCGTTCCTGTGCCGGCCGGGCCGGATCAGCGCTTCCTCTGGTGACTGATCCACACCGACTGGACGTTCTTCCAGCAGCGGCCGGTGAGCCGTACGGTCATGGCGGGCTCCGCGTCCACCGGGGCGCTGTCCGTGTCGATGTCCCACCAGCGGGCGCACTCGATGTGCAGGCGTACCCGGTCGACGTCCACGTAGGGGTTGTGGCAGTAGGCCACCACGTGGGAGCCGTGTACGGCCGTACGACAGCTGGCGCCGAACAGGCTCGGCGCGGTCGGCTTGCCCCGGCTCACGCGCGCGTGGGACATCGCGTCGTACGGCAGGGAGATCACGAGGGCTGCGGCGACGGTCAGCGAGGCCAGGCTGCGGGACAGGCGCACAAAAGGACCTCCTGGGCCGGGCTGCGGAGGGAATGCGCGAGGTGAACGCGTAATCCAGCGTGCGCCGCCCGCTCCCGGCCCCGCCCGGCCGGGTACGCCGAACGGGTGACGCCCCACCCTCGCGAACACGGAGGGACGACCGACGCCCCACCCTCGCGCACACGGAGGGACGACCAGCGCCCCGCCCCCTCAGGCGCAGGAAACGACCGACGCCCCGCGCGGAGAGACCGGTGACGCTCCGCCCCTGTGGGCCCGGAGAAACGGCAGACGCCCCGCCCCCGCCGATGCGGAGGACGGGGCGCCTGCGTCAGGCGGTGGTCACGCGCCGATGGCGTGCAGACCGCCGTCGACGTGGATGATCTCGCCGGTGGTCTTCGGGAACCAGTCGCTCAGCAGGGCGACGACACCGCGGCCGGCCGGCTCGGGGTCCTTCAGGTCCCACTCCAGCGGGGAGCGCTTGTCCCACACGGACGCCAGCTCCGCGAAGCCCGGGATGGACTTGGCGGCCATGGAGCCGATCGGGCCCGCCGAGATGAGGTTGCAGCGGATGTTCTGCTTGCCGAGGTCGCGCGCCATGTAGCGGCTGGTCGCCTCCAGGGCGGCCTTGGCGGGGCCCATCCAGTCGTACTGCGGCCAGGCGTACTGCGCGTCGAAGGTGAGGCCGACGACCGAGCCGCCGTTCTGCATCAGCGGCAGGCAGGCCGTGGTGAGCGACTTCAGGGAGAACGCCGAGACGTGCATGGCGGTGGAGACCGACTCGAACGGCGTGTTCAGGAAGTTGCCGCCGAGCGCGTCCTGCGGGGCGAAGCCGATGGAGTGGACGATGCCGTCGAGGCCGCCCAGCTCCTCGCCGACGATGTCGGCCAGCCGGGCCAGGTGCTCGTCGTTGGTGACGTCCAGCTCGATGACCTTGGCCGGCTTCGGCAGCTTCTTGGCAATGCGCTCCGTCAGCGTCGGCCGCGGGAAGGCGGTCAGGATGATCTCGGCGCCCTGCTCCTGGGCGAGCTTGGCGACGTGGAAGGCGATGGAGGACTCCATCAGCACACCCGTGATCAGGATGCGCTTGCCCTCGAGGATTCCGCTCATGGTGATCAGTGACCCATTCCCAGTCCGCCGTCAACGGGGATGACGGCTCCAGTGATGTACGAGGCGTCGTCCGAGGCGAGGAACCGCACCGTCGCGGCGATCTCCTCCGGCTGCGCGTACCGGCCGAGCGGCACCTGCGACACGATGCTCTCGCGCTGCTGCTCGGTGAGCACCTTGGTCATGTCGGTGTCGACGAAGCCGGGCGCGACGACGTTGAAAGTGATGTTGCGCGAGCCCAGCTCACGGGCGAGGGAGCGCGCGAAGCCGACGAGGCCGGCCTTGGAGGCGGCGTAGTTCGCCTGGCCGGGGCCGCCGTACAGCCCGACGACCGAGGAGATGAGGACGACACGGCCCTTCTTGGCGCGGAGCATGCCGCGGTTGGCACGCTTGACCACGCGGAAGGTGCCCGTGAGGTTGGTGTCTATGACCGAGGTGAAGTCCTCCTCGCTCATGCGCATCAGGAGCTGGTCCTTGGTGATGCCGGCGTTGGCGACCAGGATCTCGACAGGACCGTGCTGGTCCTCGATCTCCTTGTAGGCCTGCTCCACCTGCTCGGCGTCGGTGATGTCGCACTTGACGGCGAGGCATCCCAACTCCGTCAGGGCGGCCGGCGGCTCTCCCGAACGGTACGTGATCGCGACCTTGTCGCCGGCGTCGGCGAAAGCGCGGGCGATGGCGAGGCCGATGCCCCGGTTGCCTCCGGTGACGAGAACCGAGCGGCTCAACGGATCACCCTTTCGATAGCGGTCTGATGCGGTCCGACAACCCGCCCGAACACCTGGATGGCAGGCGGCTTCACCGAAAACCTATCGGTAGCGCCTCTTCCGTGGGCAAGCGGGCACCGACAGTGGCGCGTGGCAGTCCCTGTCGGGTCCCTACAGAAAGAGGCGCACAGGAGCGCCGCCTGTGGTCCGCCGAGCCGCTCCCGCGACATGATCGGATCCGACAGGCGACGACAGCAGGGAGACCTCCGTGCCTCATTCCATCGACGAAGCCTTCACGGCGCTTCCGCTGAGGGCCCTCGCGGACGCCGCGCTCGCACGCGCGCGTGCGCTCGGGGCCGAGCATGCGGACTTCCGGTTCGAGCGGGTGCGCAGCGCGTCCTGGCGGCTCAGGGACGCCAGGCCCGCGGGATCGTCGGACGACACCGACCTCGGGTATGCCGTCCGGGTCGTGCACGGCGGTACGTGGGGCTTCGCGTCCGGAGTGGATCTGACCCTGGACGCGGCCGCCAGGGTCGCCTCGCAGGCGGTGGCGATGGCGAAGCTCTCCGCGCAGGTGATCAAGGCCGCCGGCTCCGACGAGCGGGTGGAGCTGGCCGGAGAGCCGGTGCACGCCGAGAAGACGTGGATCTCGTCGTACGAGATCGACCCCTTCTCGGTGCCCGACGAGGAGAAGGCCGCGCTGCTGGCGGAGTGGAGCAGCCGGCTGCTGGCGGCGACGGGCGTGAACCATGTGGACGCCTCGCTGCTCACCGTGCACGAGAACAAGTTCTACGCCGACACCGCGGGGACCGTGACCACCCAGCAGCGGGTGCGGCTGTACCCGCAGCTGACGGCCGTGTCCGTGGACGAGTCGAGCGGCGAGTTCGACTCCATGCGGACCATCGCGCCGCCCGTCGGGCGCGGCTGGGAGTACCTGACCGGGACCGGCTGGGACTGGGACGCCGAGCTGGAGCGGATCCCCGAGCTGCTCGCGGAGAAGATGCGGGCGCCGAGCGTGGAGCCGGGCCCGTACGACCTGGTGGTCGACCCGTCCAACCTGTGGCTGACCATCCACGAGAGCATCGGGCACGCCACCGAGCTGGACCGCGCCCTCGGCTACGAGGCCGCCTACGCCGGTACCTCGTTCGCCACCTTCGACCGGCTGGGCAAGCTCAGGTACGGCTCCGAGCTGATGAACGTCACCGGTGACCGCACCGCCGAGCACGGCCTCGCGACCGTCGGGTACGACGACGAGGGCGTCCAGGCGCAGTCCTGGGACCTGGTGAAGGACGGCACGCTCGTCGGGTACCAGCTGGACCGCAGGATCGCGAGGCTGACCGGGTTCGAGCGGTCCAACGGGTGCGCGTTCGCCGACTCCCCGGGGCATGTGCCGGTGCAGCGCATGGCCAATGTGTCCCTGCAGCCGGATCCCGCCGGGCTGTCCACCGAGGACCTGATCGGAGGCGTCGACCGGGGCATCTACGTCGTCGGCGACCGGTCCTGGTCGATCGACATGCAGCGGTACAACTTCCAGTTCACCGGACAGCGCTTCTTCAGGATCGAGAACGGGCGGATCACCGGGCAGCTGAAGGACGTCGCCTACCAGGCCACGACCACCGACTTCTGGGGGTCGATGGCCGCCGTGGGCGGCCCGCAGACCTATGTCCTGGGCGGCGCCTTCAACTGCGGCAAGGCCCAGCCGGGCCAGGTCGCCGCCGTGTCCCACGGATGCCCCTCCGCCCTCTTCAAGGGCGTCAACATTCTGAACACCACGCAGGAGGCCGGCCGATGAGCGCGCCCAGCAACAAGGCGAACAAGCCGCACCAGGTCGTCGAGCAGGCGCTCGCGCTGTCCCGGGCCGACGGCTGTGTCGTCATCGCCGACGAGCACTCGACCGCGAACCTGCGCTGGGCGGGCAACGCCCTCACCACCAACGGGGTCACCCGCGGCCGTACCCTCACGGTGATCGCCACCGTGGACGGCAAGGAGGGCACCGCCTCCGGCGTCGTGTCGCGCTCGGCGGTGACGTCCGACGAGCTGGAGCCGCTGGTGCGGGCCGCCGAGGCCGCCGCGCACGCGGCCGGGCCCGCCGAGGACGCCCAGCCGCTGGTCGGCGGCGTCCCGGAGGCGCCGGACTTCACGGACGCACCCGCCGAGACCTCCTCCGCCGTGTTCGCGGACTTCGCCCCGGCGCTCGGCGAGGCCTTCGCACGCGCGCGTGCCGGCGGCCGCGAGCTGTACGGGTTCGCCAACCACGAGATGGTGTCGACATACGTGGGTACGTCCACCGGGCTGCGCCTGAGGCACGACCAGCCCACCGGCACGCTGGAGCTGAACGCCAAGTCCCCGGACCGTACGCGCTCGGCCTGGGCGGGCCACTCCACGCGGGACTTCAAGGACGTCGACCCGGGCGCCCTGGACGCCGAGCTGGCCGTGCGCCTGGGCTGGGCCGAGCGGCGCGTGGAGCTGCCCGCGGGCCGCTACGAGACGCTGCTGCCGCCGACCGCCGTGGCCGACCTGCTCATCTACCAGCTGTGGTCGGCATCGGGCCGGGACGCGACCGAGGGCCGGACGGTGTTCTCCAAGCCGGGCGGCGGCACCCGCATCGGCGAGAAGCTGGCCGAGCTGCCGCTGACCCTGCGCAGCGACCCGGACGAGCCGGGCCTGGAGTGCGCGCCCTTCGTGGTCGCCCACTCCTCCGGCGGTGACCAGTCCGTGTTCGACAACGGGATGCCGGTGCGCGCCACCGACTGGGTCAGCCGGGGCGTGCTGACCAACCTGACCACCACCCGGCACAGCGCTGGCCTGAGCGGGCTGCCCGTCACCCCGGCGCTCGGGAACCTGATCCTGGACGGCGGTCAGGACCGTTCCCTGGAGGAGATGGTCGCGGCCACCGAGCGCGGGCTGCTGCTGACCTGCCTGTGGTACATCCGCGAGGTCGACCCGGCGACGCTGCTGCTCACGGGCCTGACCCGGGACGGCGTCTACCTCGTGGAGAACGGCGAGGTGACCGGACAGGTGAACAACTTCCGGTTCAACGAGTCCCCGGTGGACCTGCTGGGACGGGCCACGGAGGCGGGGCGCACCGAAAAGACGCTGCCGAGGGAGTGGAGCGACTGGTTCACCCGCGCCGCGATGCCCGCGCTGCGGATCCCCGATTTCAACATGAGCTCTGTCAGCCAGGGCGTATAACCTCGTACTCGGCTGTCACCCGACTGCCCGAAGACCACCGAGGAGACACGAGAACCGTGACGGACATCGTCGACGAGCTGAAGTGGCGTGGGCTGTTCGCCCTGTCCACCGACGAGGACGCTTTGCGCAAGGCGCTCGCGGACGGTCCCGTCACGTTCTATTGCGGTTTCGACCCGACGGCGCCGTCGCTGCACGTGGGGCATCTGGTCCAGGTGCTCACCGTGCGGCGGCTCCAGCAGGCCGGGCACCGGCCGCTGGCGCTGGTCGGCGGCGCGACGGGCCTGATCGGTGACCCGCGCCCGACCGCCGAGCGCACGCTGAACGACCCGGAGACGGTGGCCGGCTGGGTGGGCAGGCTGCGCGCCCAGATCGAGCCGTTCCTGTCCTTCGAGGGCGATAACGCGGCCGTCATGGTGAACAACCTCGACTGGACCGCGAACCTCTCCGCGATCGAATTCCTGCGGGACATCGGCAAGCACTTCCGCGTCAACAAGATGCTGACGAAAGACTCCGTGGCCCGTCGCCTGGAGTCCGACCAGGGCATCAGCTACACGGAGTTCAGCTACCAGATCCTGCAGGGCATGGACTTCCTGCAGCTGTACCGCCGCTACGGCTGCACGCTCCAGCAGGGCGGCAGCGACCAGTGGGGCAACCTCACGGCCGGTCTCGACCTGATCCACAGGCTGGAGCCGGAGGCCGAGGCACATGCCCTGGCCACCCCGCTGATGACCAAGGCGGACGGCACCAAGTTCGGCAAGACCGAGGGCGGCGCCATCTGGCTCGACCCGGAGATGACGACGCCGTACGCGTTCTACCAGTTCTGGCTGAACGTGGACGACCGGGACATCTCGAAGTACATGCGGATCCTGTCCTTCAAGTCCCGCGAGGAGCTGGAGGAGCTGGAGAAGCAGACGGAGGAGCGTCCGCAGGCCCGTGCCGCGCAGCGCGCGCTCGCCGAGGAGCTGACGACGCTGGTGCACGGCGCCGACCAGACGGCCGCCGTGATCGCCGCGTCCAAGGCCCTGTTCGGCCAGGGCGAGCTGGCGGAGCTGGACGACCGGACGCTGGCCGCGGCGCTGTCCGAAGTGCCGCACATCCAGGTCGCCGAGCTGGGCCCGGTGGTCGATCTGTTCGCCGAGGTCGGCCTGGTGGCCAGCAAGTCCGCCGCGCGGCGGACCGTGAAGGAGGGCGGCGCCTACGTGAACAACGTGAAGGTCGCCGCGGAGGACGCGGTGCCTGCGCAGGAGGATCTGCTGCAGGGGCGGTGGCTGGTGCTTCGGCGCGGCAAGAAGAACCTTGCCGCTGTGGAGGTCGTCTCCGCGTAGTGCCATGGGGGCGTGAGGTGCGTGCGGGCTTGGCTGTCCTGGCCTGCTCGCACCGTTCCCCGCTCCCCTGGTGGACGCGCTCCGGCTCAGACCTGTTGTTTCTTCTTGCCCAGCGTCGCCATGTAGAGCCTGTCCACGGCGAAGACGATGATGATCGCGGCGATGATCTGGAAGGCGTGGCGGCTCCAGTCGATGCCGCGGGTCGACGCGACACCGAGGGCACCGGCGATCGCGTTGCCCGCGATGGCGCCCAGAATGCCGCAGATGGTCGTCAGCCACAGGGGACTGTGCTGCTTGCCCGGGATGACCGCCTTTGCGATGAGGCCCAGCACGAACCCCACGATGATCGCCCACAACCAGCCCATGGCTGCCTCCTCCTACTGCTCTGGGTGAGCCTCAGGGCAAGTCTGGGTCCGTCGGCCGTACGGCGCATGTCGGGTTCCTCCGTACGCGCCGGGGCCGATGGCGTTCGCGCAGGCAGGCGGCGACCCGGTCTCGTGGGTGGCAGAGACGCGGCGTACCGTTGGGGGTGTTCCTGTCCGGTTTCCCACGGGTCCGGACGACCGGGGAACGGGCCGGGGAGAGTCCGATGCGGGCGGATGGTGGAATGTGATGCGCAAGCAGCGCGGCGGCGTCCAGGTGTTCCGGATCACCGGAGCCCGGACCGGACTGGCCGAGGATGTACGAGGCCGTCAGCGGCGGTACGTCATCTCGATGACGATCCGTACCGCTTCGGTGATCCTCGCGGCCACGCTGTGGAACGTCGAACGGTACGTCGCCGTCGTGGCGCTGGTGCTCGGTGCGCTCCTCCCCTATGTCGCCGTGGTGATCGCGAACGCGGGCCGGGAGCGGCCTCCCACGCTTCCCTCGACCTTCGGCGTCGCACCCACGCGGCTGATGATCACGCCGCCGCGGGCGGAGAACGAGGCCGCGCGAGCGGAATCCGTTCCGGAGGATGTGCCACCGGATCCGGCGGCGAAGACGCGTGGTGAGCGACCCAACAGTGCCTGACCACGGCGGACACGAAAGAGGCGGTCCGCGGCACCGCGTCAAGCTCAAGAAAAGCTCAGATCAATCGTGTAGTTCCAGTGCCGGGCGATGGGTTACCCGTGACATACTGCGTACGCGCTCCGCATCCCCCGTCGGAGCGACGGACCGACGCCGGGCAGCTCCCCCCGTGGCTGCTCGGCGTCGCCTTGTTTGCATCCGTTTGTGAGACGAACCTGTGAGTGAAACGCCCATCTGTTCCGCCAAGGGATGCCGTGCCGATGCCGTGTGGGTGCTGGCGTGGAACAACCCGAAGATTCACACGCCGGAGCGGCGCAAGACCTGGCTCGCCTGCGAGGAACACCGCGAGCATCTCTCGCAGTTCCTCGGGGTTCGGGGGTTCTTGAAGGATGTTGTGCCGCTGAAGGAATGGGCGGAGCGGGAGGAAGCAGGCGACTGAGGTCGTCTCCCGGCCGCAGGCCTCGGCGGGCTCGTGGCGCCCACGCGGCGGAGCCGCATGTCGATGCGGCCCTGCGTCCCTCTCGGTCGGCCGTTCAGCCGCCGATTGCCGACATCGGTCGGTCCGGCTGGACGAACGACGGGTCGTCCAGGCCCGCCCCTGCCTTCTTGCCCCACATCGCCAGGCGCCAGATACGGGCGATCTCCTCGTCGGGGGCTCCGGAGCGCAGCACTGCTCGCAGGTCCGTCTCCTCCGTGGCGAACAGGCATGTCCGTATCTGGCCGTCCGCCGTGAGGCGGGTGCGGTCGCAGGCCGCGCAGAACGGGCGGGTGACCGAGGCGATCACGCCGACCCGCTGCGGGCCGCCGTTCACCAGCCAGCGCTCCGCCGGTGCCGATCCGCGCTCGTCCGCGCCTTCGGGGGTGAGGTCGAAGCGGGTGCGCAGCGAGGCCAGGATGTCCCCGGCGGTGACCATGCCCTCGCGCTTCCAGCCGTGCTGGGCGTCGAGGGGCATCTGCTCGATGAAGCGCAGTTCGTACCGGTGCTCCAGTGCCCAGGCCAGCAGGTCCGGGGCCTCGTCGTCGTTCAGTCCCGGCATCAGGACGGTGTTGACCTTGACGGGGGTGAGGCCTGCCTCATGGGCTGCGCGCAGGCCCTCGATGACGTCCTTGTGGCGGTCGCGGCGGGACAGGGCCTTGAAGACGTCCGGTCGCAGGGTGTCCAGGGAGACGTTGACCCTGTCCAGGCCCGCCGCCTTCAGGGCGGCCGCGGTGCGCTTGAGGCCGATCCCGTTGGTCGTGAGGGACATCTGGGGGCGGGGGGCCAGGGCCGCGACGCGCTCGACGATGCCGACCAGGCCGGGGCGCAGCAGCGGCTCGCCGCCGGTGAAGCGGACTTCCTCGATGCCGAGCAGGCGGACGGCGATGTCGATCAGGCGGACGATCTCGTCGTCGGTGAGCAGGTCGGGCTTGGCCAGCCACTGCAGGCCCTCTTCGGGCATGCAGTACGTGCACCGCAGATTGCACCGGTCGGTCAGTGAGACCCTCAGGTCGGTGGCCACGCGGCCGTAGGTGTCGATGAGCACGTGGGCCCCCTCCCTCGTTCCGAAGCACTTGTCTTCTGTTACCTGCGAGCCTACGTGAGGCCGCCGACAACGACAGCAACCCGATCCCACGAGGTGCGACGCGGCCGCATCGTAGGACCGTACGATCCCGGACGACGCGGCCGCCTGTACGAATCCCGGTGCGCCGCGCGACTCGGTGGGCCGCGCAACCCGGTGCACTCCCGCCCCGTCAGTGTGCTCCCGTCCCGGTCAGGGACCGCACCTCCAGCTCCGCGTACTTGCCGGCGTCCGGGACCTCCTTGGAGAGCAGGGTGCCCACGGCGCCCAGCAGGAAGCCGACCGGGATCGAGATGATGCCCGGGTTCTCCAGCGGGAACCAGTGGAAGTCGACGTCGGGGAACATCGAGGTCGGCCTGCCGGACACCACCGGCGAGAACAGCACCAGGCCGACCGCGGTGACCAGGCCGCCGTAGATCGACCACAGGGCGCCCGCGGTGGTGAACCGCTTCCAGAACAGGCTGTACAGAATGGTCGGCAGGTTGGCGGAGGCGGCGACCGCGAAGGCGAGGGCGACGAGGCCGGCCACGTTCAGGTCGCGGGAGAGGGCGCCGAGGACGATCGAGACGGCGCCGATGCCGACGGTGGCGTAGCGGGCCGCGTTGATCTCCTGCTTCTCGCTGGCCTGTCCCTTCTTGATGACGTTGGCGTAGATGTCGTGGGCGAAGGACGAGGACGAGGCCAGGGTCAGGCCCGCGACGACCGCGAGGATGGTGGCGAAGGCGACCGCGGAGATCGTGGCCAGCAGGATCGCGCCCCAGTCGGAGTCCACTCCGCCCAGGTGCAGGGCGAGCAGGGGTGCGGCCGTGTTGCCCGCCTTGTTGGAGGCGATGATCTCGTCCGGTTTGATCAGCGCGGCCGCGCCGAAGCCGAGGGCGAGGGTCATCAGGTAGAAGGCGCCGATCAGGCCGATCGCCCAGATCACGGACTTGCGGGCGGCCTTGGCCGTCGGGACCGTGTAGAAGCGGATCAGGATGTGCGGCAGGCCGGCGGTGCCGAGGACCAGGGCGATGCCGAGCGAGATGAAGTCCAGCTTGGTGGTGCCGGTGGCGCCGTACTTCAGGCCGGGCTCCAGGAACGCGGAGCCCTTGCCGCTGTTGTCGGCGGCCTTGCCGAGCAGGTCCGAGATGTCGAAGTGGAACTTCAGCAGCACCAGGAAGGTGAGCAGCAGGGCGCCGGCGATCAGCAGGACCGCCTTGACCATCTGGACCCAGGTGGTGCCCTTCATGCCGCCGATGGTGACGTAGACGATCATCAGGACGCCGACCAGGGCGACGATGCCGATCTTGCCGCCGTCGCTGGTGATGCCCAGCAGCAGGGACACGAGCACGCCCGCGCCGGCCATCTGGGCGAGCAGGTAGAAGATCGAGACGACGATCGTGGAGGTGCCGGCGGCCGTGCGGACGGGCCGCTGCCGCATCCGGTAGGCCAGCACGTCGCCCATCGTGTAGCGGCCGGAGTTGCGCAGCGGCTCGGCGACCAGCAGCAGGGCGACGAGCCAGGCGACCAGGAACCCGATGGAGTAGAGGAAGCCGTCGTAGCCGAAGAGGGCGATGGCGCCGGCGATGCCGAGGAAGGACGCGGCGGACATGTAGTCGCCGGAGACGGCGAGGCCGTTCTGGAAGCCGGTGAACTGGCGTCCGCCGGCGTAGAAGTCGGCGGCGTCCTTGGTCTGCCGGCCCGCCCAGACGGTGATGACGAGGGTCGCGGCGACGAACACCGCGAACAGGGTGATGATCAGCGTCCGGTGCTCGCTCGCCTCACCGGCAGCGAGCAGGGTGTGCTGTGCGGGGCTCATGCGCCGCCCTCCATCCGGGACTTGATGACCTCGGCCCGGGGGTCGAGCTGCGCGGCGGCGCGCCGCGCGTACCACCAGGCGATGAGGAACGTGGTGAGGAACTGGGCGAGGCCCAGGACGAGGGCCACGTTGATGTTGCCGGCCACCTTGGTGCCCATGAAGTCGCCCGCGTAGTTGGAGAGCAGGACGTACAGCAGGTACCAGGCGATGAAGGCGACCGTCAGGGGGAAGGCGAAGGAGCGGTGGGCGCGGCGCAGTTCACCGAACTCCGCGCTCTGCTGCACCTCGATGAACTCCTCGGTGGAGGGAAGGTGGGCTCGGGGTCTGGCGGGGGGCGGTGTCTCGGTAGCCACGGAGTCTCCTCGCGTTGCGGGCTTGCGTCTTCGGACCTCACAGGGGCCGGGATCACGTTACCCGGTGTCATCGATCGACTCCTCGCAGTGACTCCCGCGGGAGCGTGATCCTGCTGGGCCCTCCGTCCACGGTCACGACGCCACGTGCGGAGCGGTTCAAGTCCGCCGGGCCCTTTCGGAGATCGGGATGTGCGGATAGCTTCGCCCTGCACCACTCGTCATGCACCTGCCCGAGCACCATCCGTGTCTCGGGCGGTTTCGTTTCCGGATGATGTGGAGATCCCATGGCTCATCTGCACTCCAGACGCCGGCTCGCGCTCGCCGTGCCGGTCGTGCTGTCGCTGACCGCCTCGCTCGGCTTCCTGCCGGCGACGGCCTCGGCGGCGGCCCCGGCACCCACGGCGGCGCGGGCGGCGGACGGCCCGGCCCTCGCGTACGTGGTCAACACCCGGACGGACCACCGCACGATCGGGTCGGTGCAGCAGGCGATCACCCACAACGGTGGCACCGTCGTGGCGAGTTACGACCGGATCGGCGTGATCGTCGCCCATTCCGCGAACCCGGACTTCGGCGCGCGGATGCGCGCGGTACCCGGGGTGCAGTCGGCGGGTGCCACGCGCACCGCGCCGCTGAGCGCGGCGGGCACGACGGACGAGGGCGCGGTACAGGTCCTGTCGAAGGCGGAGGCCGCGAAGATCGCCAAGGGTGCCGCGGCGGGCCAGGAGCCCCTCGAGGCCGACCAGTGGGACCTGCGGGCGATCGGCGCCGACCAGGCCGCGACGGTGAACCCGGGCAGCAGGAACGTGACCGTCGGCGTGATCGACACGGGCGTCGACGACACCCACCCGGACATCGCACCGAACTTCTCCGCGTCCCAGTCGGCGAACTGTGTGAGCGGCAAGGCGGACACGACGTACGGCGCCTGGCGGCCGGTGGACGCCGACCACTACCACGGCACGCATGTGGCGGGCGAGATAGCCGCGGCCCGCAACGGCATCGGCGTGGCGGGCGTGGCGCCCGGGGTGAAGGTCGCAAGCATCACGGTGGCCCAGCCGGACGCGACCTCACTGTTCTACCCGGAGAGCGTGGTCTGCGCCTTCGTGTTCGCCGCCGACCACGGCATCGAGATCACCAACAACAGCTACTACGTTGATCCGTGGCTGTACAACTGCATGGACGACCCTGATCAACGTGCCATCGTTGACGCGGTCAACCGGGCGCAGACGTACGCCCAGCGCAGGGGCACGCTCAATGTGGCCTCCGCCGGCAATTCCAACGACGACCTCGACGCGGACGCGATCACGGACGCGTCCAGCCCCGACGACTCGACCGCCGTGCCCCGGACGGTCGACCCCCACGAGTGCTTCGACGTGCCGACCCAGCTGCCCGGGGTGGTCACGGTGAGCGCGACGGGCGTCAAGGGCGCCAAGTCGTACTACTCCAGCTACGGCCGCGGCGTGGTCGACGTGGCGGGGCCGGGCGGCGACAAGTTCCAGATCCCGGACACGCCGTCGAAGAACGGCCGCATCCTGTCCACGCTGCCCAACGACCAGTACGGGTTCCTCCAGGGCACGTCGATGGCCTCCCCGCACGTGGCCGCCGTGGCCGCGCTGCTGAAGTCGGCCCACCCGCACGCCACCCCCGCCCAGCTGCAGGCCCTCCTGAAGGCCCAGGCGGACAACCCCGGCTGTCCGGCCGACCCCTACGACGGGAACGGCGACGGGGTCGTGGACGCGACCTGCGTCGGCGGAAAGCACGTCAACGGCTTCTACGGCTCCGGGATCGTCAACGCGCTGCGCGCGGTCCGGTAGACGTCCCCCGGCACGACTTCCCGCACGGCCCGCTCGTATCGCGAACGAACTGGAGAGACAGACACATGACAGCGCCCCAGCCGCGCTACCGCCGTGCCCTGGCGATCCCGGTCGGGATGGCCATGGCCACGGCCCTCGCGTTCCTGCCCGGCGTCACGGCGTCCGCCGCCGACACCGCGGGCACCACGGCCACCGACGGCCCCTCGCTCAGCTATGTCGTCAACGTCCGCCCCGGACACGGCGTTTCGGCCCGTGTACAGAAGGCCGTCGCCGAGGCCGGGGGGTCGGTGGTGATCGCGTACGACCGGATCGGCGTGATCGTCGCGCACTCCTCGAACCCGGACTTCGCCAAGGAGATCCGCACGGTGCGCGGGGTCGACTCGGCCGGCGCCACGCGCAACGCGCCGCTGCCCGCCCAGTCCACCACCGACGTCGGCACGCCGAAGGTGCTCGGTGCCGAGGAGGTCGCCGCCGCCGGCGCGAAGGCGACGGACGGGCAGGACCCGCTGGAGCCGCTCCAGTGGGACCTGCCGGCCATCAAGGCGGACAAGGCGCACGAGAAGACCCTGGGCAGCCCGAAGGTGACCGTCGCCGTCATCGACACGGGCGTCGACGACACCCACCCGGACATCGCGCCCAACTTCGACCGTGACGCGTCCGCCAACTGTGTGTCGGGCAAGCCGGACACGACGGACGGCGCCTGGCGGCCGAGTGCGTCGGAGAGCCCGCACGGCACGCATGTGGCGGGCGAGATCGCGGCCGCGAAGAACGGCGTGGGCGTCACGGGTGTGGCGCCGGGCGTGAAGGTGGCGGGGATCAAGGTCGCCAATCCGAACGGCTACTTCTACACGGAGGCCGTGGTCTGCGGTTTCATGTGGGCGGCCGAGCACCACGTCGACGTGACCAACAACAGCTATTACACCGACCCCTGGTACTTCAACTGCACCACCGACCCGGACCAGAAGGCGCTCGTCGACGCCATCACCCGGGCCTCGCTGTACGCGGAGAAGAAGGGCACGGTCAACGTCGCGGCGGCGGGCAACGAGAGCTACGACCTCGCGTCGGACTCGATCACCGACCCGGTCTCGCCGAACGACGGCACCCCGTCGGACCGGGTGATCGACCCGCACGAGTGCTACGACATACCGACCCAGCTGCCCGGTGTGGTCACGGTGGCGGCCACCGGGGCGAAGGGCCTGAAGTCCTCCTTCTCCAACTACGGGCTCGGCGTGATCGACATCGCCGCTCCCGGCGGCGACTCGACGGCCTACCAGAAGCCGGAGCCCCCGGCGACCAGCGGCCTGATCCTGGGCCCGCTGCCGGGCGGCAAGTGGGGCTACATGGCCGGCACGTCGATGGCGACGCCGCATGTCGCCGGCGTTGCCGCATTGATCAAGTCAACCCATCCGCACGCCCCCGCCGCCCTGGTGAAGGCCCTGCTGTACGCCGAGGCCGACGCCACGCCGTGCACGGACCCGTACGACATCAACGGGGACGGCAAGGTCGACGCGGTGTGCGAGGGGTCGAAGCACTACAACGGTTTCTACGGCTGGGGCACGGCGGACGCACTGGCCGCGGTGACCAAGTAGGCGTCCGGCGCGCGGACGGGCGGCCGGCGGACGGGTGGAGAGACAGCTCGACCGGATCTCTCGATCGAGTCCGCCAATGAGTTGATTCAATCAATACTGCATAGTGCAGTCATGACTGAAATCAAGTTCGCATGGTCGGTCCTGGGCGGCGATCCCGTCCTGGCCGAACGGGTCACCACCGTGGTGCGGGACGGCGTGCTCGCGGCGCGCCTGCCCGTACGGCGGCTGGCGCGCGCGTGCGTGGGCGCGTGCGCGCTGGCCGCGGCCGAGCTGGGGGCGCGGCGGGCCGGGCTCGCCGCGCTGCCGCAGGCCCTGGTGGACGACGGCGCGGTCGCCGCCGCCTTCCACAGTGAGCGTCTCCTGCAGGTCGACGGGCGGGCACCGGTCGCCTTCGCACCGTTGTCGCGGTTCTGGCGGACGGCCGACGGCTGGGTGCGTACGCACGCCAACTACCCGCACCACCGGGCGCGGTTGCTCGGCGCGCTGGACCTGCGGGAGGGCGCCCCGGTGGAGGAGGCGGCAGCGCGGCTCGCCGAACGGCCCGCCCTGGAGGTGGAGGAGACGGTCTACGGCGCCGGTGGCCTCGCCGTGGCCCTGCGCACCCCGAAGGAGTGGGCGGCCCATGAGCAGGCCGCCGAGGTCGCCGCACGCCCGCTGGTCGAGCGAGAGCGTCTGGACACCACGCACGCGCGTGTGCTCCCCCCGCTCGGCACCGGCGCCTCTCCCCTGCTGCCCGCCGCCGGGCTCCGCGTCCTCGACCTGACCCGGGTCCTGGCCGGCCCGGTCGCCACCCGCACCCTCGCGCTGCTCGGCGCCGACGTGCTGCGCGTGGACGCCCCGCAGCTGCCCGAACTCGCCGACCAGCACGCCGACACGGGCTTCGGGAAGCGGTCGGCGACCCTCGACCTCACCACCGACCGGGACACCTTCGAGGAACTGCTGGCCTCGGCGGACGTCGTGGTCACCGGCTACCGTCCGGGCGCCCTGGACCGGTTCGGGCTCTCCCCCGAGGCACTGGCCGGGCGGCGGCCCGGTCTGGTCGTGGCGCAGGTCTCGGCATGGGGCGCGTACGGCCCCTGGGGCGGGCGGCGCGGCTTCGACAGCCTGGTGCAGGTCGCGACCGGCATCGCGGTGACCGAGGGCTCGGACGGGCAGCCCGGCGCACTGCCCGCGCAGGCCCTGGACCACGGCACCGGCTATCTGCTGGCGGCAGCCGTGCTGCGGGCGCTGACCGAGCAGTCGTACGACGGGGGCGGCCGGCTCGTCCGCCTGGCCCTCGCCCGGACCGCGCACTGGCTGACGGACGGCATACCGGCGGACCGGGACGAGGACGAGGACGAGGACGAGAACAGCAACGGGAACAGGAACGGGAACGGCACCCCGTACCAGGGCCCGGAGCCCTGGCTGGCCCAGACGGACGGCCCGCTGGGGCGGCTGCGGCACGCCCGGCCGCCGGTGTCCTTCACGGGTGGCCCCGTCGGCTGGGCACGGCCTCCGGCGCCGTGGGGTGCGGACCCGGCCCGCTGGGCATGAGCGGGCGGGCGGCCGGAAACGTACGGATGGGTGGAATGCCGTAGCCCCAGTCGTTTTCCGGGACTTGCCCGGTTCTGCGACGGCTGGCGAAGATCACGGGGTGCCCTTGTTACGACCGAGTGCCGATGCCGCCGACGTGAACGACCCGGCCCGACGACCCCGCACCGGCCGGGCCGTCGCCGTCCTGGTCCTGGTGACCCTGGCCGCCCTGATACCCCTGCTCGGACCGCCCGCCGCGCTGGACGGCACCGGCGAGGCCGCCGCTCCCGGCGTCGGGGGCATCGCGCTGCTGCGCGGGGTGCTGTTCGCCGCGCTGTGCGTCCCGCTGGGCGAGCTGTTCGTGCTCCGGCTGACCCGGCGCCTGCCCGGTTCCCCGCTCGAACGGCCGCGCAGCCGGGCGGCGTTCGCGAACGTCGCCGGGTTCGCCGCCGCGCTGCTGCTCGCCTCGGTGGTCGCCACCGGCAATCTGATCCCGCACAGCCTCGGCCAGATCGACGTCGGCGGCCTGTACGACTCCCGTGACGGCAGACTGGCCCTGCTGGAGGTCAACGCCTTCCCGGTGGCGGCGCTGTGCGCCCGCTCACGCCGTCCGGCGGCCCAGGTGTGGCCGCTGTCCGCGGTGGTGGTCGCGGAGGCACTGCGCGCGCATCCCGTGACCGAGCAGAGTCCACTGACCGGCTCGGGTCTGACGCTGGTGCATCTGACCTGCGCGGCGCTGTGGGCGGGCGGCCTGCTGCACACGCTGCGGACCCTGCGCCAGTGGCACGGCGACGCGTCCGGGGCCGCGCTGCTCGGGCTCTACGCGCGCGTGGCGGCCGTCCTGCTCGCGGCCCTCACCGCGACGGGCGTGTGCAGTGCGCTGCGACGGATGCCGTCGGCCACGATCCTGGACCAGCTGACGACGACGGCGTACGGACGCACCCTGCTGGCCAAGGTGATCCTGGTCGCCGCCGTCGCCGTACTCGCCCTGTGGGCGCGGATCCGGCTGCGCCGGGCGCCCGACCCGCTGACCGCGTACGCCCCCGCCCGGGTCGAGGTGATCGCCCTGGGCGCGGTGGTCGCGGTCTCGGGTCTGCTCACGGCGCTGCCGCTGCCGATCCGCTGGTCCTAGCCCGGTCCTTGCGGCTCCTTGCGGATCCTTGCGGCTCCTTGCGGTCCCGGCGGGGTTGCTAGCCGTTGGTGACGAGCACCTTGAGCGCGGTGCGCTCGTCCATCGCCTTGTAGCCCTCCGGCACGCCCTCGACGCCGACGGTCAGGTCGAAGACCGGCGAGGGGTCGATCGTGCCGTCCAGGACGTCCGGCAGCAGGTCGGGGATGTAGGCGCGGACCGGTGCGACGCCGCCGCGCAGCGCGATGTTCCGGTCGAACATGACGCCGAGGTCCAGGCCGGTGCCGCTGCCGTGGGGCACGCCCACGAAGCCGATCGCGCCGCCGTCGCGGGTGATGTTCACGGCCGTCCGCATGGACTGCTCGGTGCCGACCGCCTCGACGACGGCGTGGGCGCCCTGGCCGCGGGTGAGTTCCCGGACGGCCTCGACGGCCGCGTCCCCGCGCTCGGCGACGACGTCGGTGGCGCCGAAACGGCGCGCGATGTCGGTGCGGACCTCGTGTCGGCCCAGCGCGATGATCCGCTCGGCGCCCAGCCGCTTGGCGGCCAGCACGGCGCACAGGCCCACCGCGCCGTCGCCGACCACGGCGACCGTGGCGCCCGGGCGGGCACCCGCGCCGAGCGCGGCGTGGTGGCCGGTGCCGAGGACGTCGGAGAGCGTCAGCAGGGCGGACAGCAGGTGGTCGTCGGAGGCCGCGTCCTTGGGCAGCTGGACGAGGGTGCCGTCGGCGAACGGCACCCGCACGGCCTCGCCCTGGCCGCCGTCGTAGCCGACGGAGCCCCAGAAGCCGCCGTGCTCGCAGGACGTCGTCAGGCCCTCGCGGCAGTAGTCGCAGACGCCGTCGGACCACATGAAGGGCGCGACCACGAGGTCACCGCGCCGGACGGTGCTCACCTCCGAGCCGGTCTCCTCGACGACGCCGAGGAACTCGTGCCCGATGCGCTGCCCGGGCTGCCGGGCCGCCTCGCCCCGGTACGCCCACAGGTCGCTGCCGCAGATGCAGGCGCGCAGCACCCGTACCACGGCGTCGGTGGGCAGCTGCACCACGGGCTCGGGCACGTTCTCCACGCGCATGTCGTACGGGGCGTGGATGGTGGTGGCGCGCATCGCGAGGGTCCTTCTCGTGCGGGGTGGGGTGGGGTGCGCCCGGGGGGTGGTCGAGCGCACTTCACGGTACGCCGTCGCCTCCGCGGGCCGCTCGCCGAGGGTGCCCGGGACCAGCGCGTACGACGGGTGCGGCGCGGCAGCCGGGTCACACCCCCGCGGCCCCCAGCAGGCTGCCCGCCGCGTACGTCACCCCCATGGCGAGCGCGCCGCCCGCCACGTTCCGCAGCACGGCGCGCTTCGGGTCGGCCGCTCCCAGCCGGGCGCTGCTCCATCCGGTGAGGACGAGTGCGCCCAGCACGGACACCACGGTGACCGGGACCCGCCAGCCGGCCGGGGGCAGGACGATGGCCAGCAGGGGCAGCAGCGCACCCGCCGTGAAGGCCAGGAAGCTCGCCCAGGCCGCGTGCCAGGGGTTGGTCAGCTGGTCCGGGTCGATGCCCAGCTCCACGCGCGCGTGCGCCCTGAGTGCGTCCCGCGCGGTGAGCTGCTCGGCGGCCTCCCGCGCCACGTCCGGGGTCAGGCCGCGCCTGCGCAGCAGCTCGGCCAGTTCCTCCAGTTCGGCCTCCGGCTGCTCCCTCAGCTCCCGTCTCTCCACGGCCAGCGCGGCCCTCTCGGAGTCGCGCTGGGTGGAGACGGAGACGTACTCGCCCGCCGCCATGGACATCGACCCGGCGAGCAGCCCGGCCAGGCCGGCGGTGAGCAGGGCGGCCCGGTCCTGGGTCGCACCGGCCACGCCGACGACGAGTCCCGCGGTGGAGACGATGCCGTCGTTCGCTCCCAGCACGGCCGCCCTCAGCCAGTTCAGCCGGGAGCCGAGCGCGCCGCCGTGGGCCTCGTCATGGATCGGTTCCTCCGTCACAGGACGGAGGATCGCACCCCGGGCGGCACCGGACACGCACCGACGCTCCCCCGGGGATCACCGCCCCCGCCGGCGCACGCCTGGGATCCCCCCGCCCGCGCACCCCTGGGGTCACCGCACCCTCACCGGCACCCCCTCAGCGATCGCCGCGACCACGCCTGATGCCGTGCGCCTCACCAGACCCGTACCTTGGCCCCCCGCGCGAACACGGGGCTCGTCGCGTCCGCCGGGGGCTCCTGCAGCGGCTCGGAGATCTCCGCGACCGTCGGCCCCGCCTTCGCCGCGATCGGGTCCAGGAGGTCCAGGTCGAAGCCGTAGACGCGGGCGGCGTTACCGCCGAGCATGGCCGCGACCTCCGTACGCGGGACGCCTGCGTAGGAGAACCGCAAGCCCTCACGGGTGTACGGGTAGGTGCCCTCGTCGTGCGGGTAGTCGCTGCCCCACATGATCTTGTCGACGCCGATGCGGTCGCGCAGCGGGACCTCGTGCGGGCGCATGAAGCTCGCGCCGACGTAGCAGTGGTCGCGCCAGACCCGCGACGGTGCCTCGCCCATGGCCTCGGCCAGTCCGGCACCGAACCTGGCCTCGGCGGTGTCGGCCGTCGAGGCCGCCGCGACCAGGCGGCCGTGGTAGTAGTCCAGCATGTCCAGGACGCCCGGGATCCAGCCGGAGCCCTGCTCGGTGAGCACCAGCCTCAGCCCGGGGTGGCGGCGGAAGGCGCCGCCGAAGACCAGGTGCCACAGCGCGCGGTGGGAGAACCAGGTCGTCTCGACCATGAAGACCGCGCGGGCGGCCGGTTCGTCGCCGAGCGGCGGGGAGGCGGAGCCCGCGTGATGGTTGACGGGGACGCCGAGTTCCGCGCAGGCGGCCCAGATCGGGTCGTACGCGCGCGCGTACAGCTCGGGAAGGCCGGAGCCCGGCGGGGTGCCGGGCAGCATCAGGCCTCCCTTGAGGCCCGCCGAGGCGGCCCACCTGATCTCCTTGACCGCCTCGTCGACGTCGCCGAGCAGGATCTGGAAGACGCCGGCCCGGCGGCCCGGCGCGGCCGCGCAGAAGTCCGCCAGCCAGCGGTTGTGGGCGCGCAGGCCCGCCCAGCGCCGCTCGAGGTCCTCGGCGGTCTGCGGCTGCGTCATGAGCGAACTCGACGGGAAGAACGGGGGGATGGTGTTCGGGAAGATCACCTCCGCGACGATCCCGTCCGCCTCCAGCTCCGCAAGGCGCCGTTCGGAGTTCCAGTTGCGGTCGGCCGTGTCGGCGAGCAGGTCCTCGTGCGGGTTGACGTAGGTGGCCGCCCAGACGTCGAAGTCGTCGTGGTGGCGCTTGTCCAGGTACGGCTTGTAGTCCAGGAGGTCGGCCCCCGCATGGCAGTCGGCGGAGATCACCGTGTAACGGTCGCTCACTGCGTCACCCCCAGTACCGGGAAGTCGTGGTCGGTCAGCCAGTGCCGGCCCGTCTCGCGCGAGCGCGCCCAGGAGGCCTCCACGGCCGCCTGGTCGGCCGGCTGGCCGAGGTCGGCCGGGGTCGGGCCGATGCGCCGGGCCAGCGGGGAGAGCCTTTCGACGTCGAAGCCGAAGACCTCCGCCGCCGAAAGGCCCAGCATCCGGCGGGTCTCGCCGACCGGGATGTCGTGGAAGGTGCGGCGCAGCCACGCGCGCGTGTCGGGCCAGGTGCCCTCGGGATGCGGGAAGTCGCTGCCCCACAGGATGTTGTCGACGCCGATCTCGTAGCGCTGGGCCAGCTCGCGCCGCTTGGTGTTGGTGGCGCAGACGAAGACCTGCCGGTCCAGGTACTCGTGCGGTGGCCGCTTCAGCTCCTGGAACGGGGAGAGCTTCTTGCCGCCGTGCGCGCCGAGGTAGAGGCGGTCCATGAACCACAGCAGGTTCGGCAGCCACCAGCAGCCCGACTCGGCCACCCCGAACCGCAGGCCGGGGTGGCGTTCGAAGACGCCGGACCAGAGCAGGAACCACAGCGGCCGGGCGGGCCACCAGGTCACCTCGCTCACGTAGATGCCGAGGTGGTCGCCGTACTCGTCACGCGGGGCCGCGCCGGAGTGGGTGAGCACCGGCATCCCGCACTCGGCGGCGGCCGCCCACACGGGGTCGTAGCGGCGGTCGTGGTAGGGCTCCCGGCCCGCCCACATGGCCGGGATCATCAGGGCGCCCAGGCCGGACTCCCTGGCCCGGCGGACCTCCGCGACGACCTCGGACACCTCGCCGGTGATCGGCAGCAGGGCCACTCCGCAGTGCCGTTCGGGGTGTTCGGACACGAACTCCGCAAGCCAGCGGTTGTGCGCCTGCGCGCCCGCCATGCCCAGTACGGGGTCCTGGTCACCGGAGAGGCCCAGGCCCACACCGAAGGGCGCGGCGGTCTGGCTGTCGACGGCGTCGGCGTCCGGGAAGACGACCTCGGCGGCCACGCCGTCGCCGTCCAGCTCCTTGAGGCGCTGCGCGCCGTCCCAGCCGCCGCGCAGGCCCTCCTCGTTGTCCTGGAACCACTTGGCCGCGAACGCCTCGTTGCGGATGCCGAGCCGCGTGGCCTCCTCGCGGCGCCGGTCGCGGCCGGCGAGGAACTCGTCGAAGTCCCGGTGGAAGCGGGACTCCAGGTAGGGCCGGTACCGCTCGGTGGGCAGCCCGGCATGGCAGTCGGAGGAGATGATCAGGTACGGGTCCTGGCGGGTCATCACAGTCCCCTCTCGGTCCGGAGTGCTGCATCCCCCGGTCGCTGTTGCATCAGCGGCTACCGCGGCGGGCCCCCGGCCCCCCCGGCCGAGCGGGCGTCACCGTCGGCCGAGAGATTCAGCAGCGGTCGGTCAGTCGGTCAGTCGGTCAGTCGGTCAGTCGGTCAGTCGGTCAGTCGGTCAGTCGGTCAGTCGGTCAGTCGAGGATGAATTGCTCGAGGTAGGACGGGTTCGCGCGGTCCAGCATCGAGCGGGCCCGCGCGCGGATCTGGGCGTCGCTGTGCTCGCTCGCCGGCAACAGCCAGAAGCGGTCGGCGCGGATGCCGTCCACGACCAGTGCGGCGACCTCCTCCACGGGTGTGAAACGGACCTCCTTGCCGGACGCCCGCATCGCCGCCTCCCACTGGTCCAGGCCGCGGTACGGCGTCTTGCGGGGGCGCTGCTTGGCGTAGCGGGCGGGCCGGTTGCGGTGGGACTCCCACAGGCCGGTGCGCAGCATGTGCGGCCCGGGGAAGAGCACCGAGGCGCCCACGCGCGCGTGCTCCGCCTTCAGATGGGCGTACAGGGACTCGGTCATGGTGACGACGGCCGCCTTGGTGACCGCGTAGACGGACGCGGTCGGCAGCGGTGCGATGCCGCCGTCGCCGGAGGACGTGTTGACGACATGACCGGGTTGACCGGACTTGATCATGCGTGGCACGAACGCCTGGACGCCGTGGAAGACCCCCCACACGTTGACGGCGAAGGCCCACTGCCAGTCATTGGGTTCGTGCTCCCACATGCGCCCCTCGGCGCCGGAGCCGACCCCCGCGTTGTTGCACAGCACATGCACGGCGCCGTAGGTGGCGTAGGCCGACTCGGCCAGTTCCACGACCTGTTCGCGCACGCCGACGTCGACCACGCGCGCGTGCACGTCGGCGCCCTGGGCGCGCAGGTCCGCGGCGGCCTTGTCCAGCGCGGTCTCCTCGACGTCGGCCAGAACCACTTTGAGGCCCTCGGCGGCGAACCGCTGCGCCATCGCCAGCCCGACCCCGCTCGCCGCGCCGGTGACGACGGCGACCTGTCCCGCCCTCAGCTCCACGGCTGCTCACCTCCCCACGTCGCCGGGGCCGGCCCGGTCTGCGGGCGGTGGTCCGGGGGTCGTCCGCAGGGCAGGCACAGCATCAGGCGCTCCCTTCGGGCGGCCCGTCATGGGCCTGGAGCGGGTCGTCGTAGCGCTGGTGGACGTACGGCAGCAGGGCCTGTGCGTCGACCCGTTCGACCACCCGGCCGCTCTGGTCGCTGGTCTTCTCGCCGAGGGTGATCTCCAGCAGGCGCAGCACGGGGAGGTCGGCTACGGGGTCGTACAGGGACTCGCGGAGCACCACGTCCCCGGTGACCCGTTCCAGCCGCCGCACCTTCTCGTGCCGTACGCAGTGCACCAGCACGGGGTCGCCGTCGAAGCCGGAACCGTCCACGGCGGGAAGGAACTTGAAGTAGAAGTCGGTCTTGCGGGACGGCTCGGGCAGGGGCAGCGCGCCACTCACCGCCCCGCGTATCTCCACGAACGCGATGCCGTGCCGGGCCAGGGACGCCCGTACGACGAGGCCGTCGCGCTCGACGTCCACCTCACCGAGCTTCTTGGGCTCGCCGAAGACCTCGCGGCCGCCGGTGAGGGCGCGCTCGTGGGTCATCGGCATCACCAGCGGATACCAGCCGTCGACACCTGCATGGTCCGCGGCGACCGCGAAGGAGCCCGCGCCGAGCGGATATCCGGGCAGGTCGACCTTGCTGATGTTCACCCGCACCAGGGGCCGTGAGGTGGGTTTGAGCGGGGGTGGCAGCACCGCTGCCACGGCGTCCGGGTCGGTCTCCCAGACGGCCACCACACCGGTGGACCAGATCTCCGGGAGCCGTGCACTCGCGGTGCGTGTGGCGGCGATCTCCCGCTCGGTCCGTGCGCCGTACCGTACGCGTGCCATACGCCGTACCGCCCTTCTTCTGACGGACCGTCATCTGTAACACAGTTACAGCAGACGGGGTGCGGGGTAAATACGCGTGCACCGAACGGAGTTGGGGGGATCATGCCGAGAGGGGCGCTCAGCCGGGAGGACGTCCTCGAGGCCGCCGCCGAACTGGTGCGGCAGCACGGCCCTCACGCGCTGACCATGCGAGGGCTCGCGGCCGAGCTGGGCACGGCCGTGACCTCGATCTACTGGCACGTGGGAGGCCGTGAGGCCCTGCTGGACGCCCTGGTGGAGCGGACCGTGGCCGGCCTCGGCGAGATCCGCCCGTCGGGCCGCACTCCCGAGCAGCGGGTCGTCTCGGTCGCGTGCGCCCTGCGCCGGCAGCTGCGCGACCGTCCGCACCTGGTGGCCCTGGTCCACGAGCGCGGGCTGACCGAGCGGATGTTCCTGCCCGCCCAGCAGGCTCTGGTGCGCGAGGCGCACGCGGCAGGCCTGCGCGGCGCCCGGGCCGCCGCGTTCGTGCAGGCGGTGCAGTTCCAGGTCGTCGGCCATGTGCTGGTCGAGCGCAACCGCGAGCGCGCCCCGGTGCAGAGCCCGGGCGAGGAGGAGCTGTGGGGCTCCGAGCCCGCCGGCGACGACCCCGCCCTGGCCCGGGCGCTGGCCCGGCCCGTGGACACCGAGCGGCTGTTCGTCACCTCCGTGCGGGCGCTGGTGGGGGCGCTGCTCGCACCGCACGGAAAATGACCGGCGACCGCCCACCCCGGGACGACCGACGACCGCCCACCCCGAAGCAACCGACCCCGCCCTCCCTTGGAGCAGCCGGCGACCGCCCGCCCCGATAACAACTGGCGGCTGCGGTCCGGGGCCTGTGACGGCCGGGGATCCGGTGGCGGCGCCGGGGTGACGCAGGCCGGCGTCCCGAACAGTCCTGCGAGTCCGCCGTATTACGGGCACGCACGCGTGTGCGGCGGCCGAGCAGGGGGGCGGGCGCGGGAGGGTGGGACCGGCCCCTGCGGGACGGCGCTGTCGGTCGCGGCCCGTATCCTCAATGACCATGCTCGAAGACCGTGCGACCGCAGTGTCCTCCCCCACCCAGTGGCCGACCGCGTACCCGAAGGGATACGCGGTCGTTGACGTGGAGACCACCGGCCTGGCCCGCGACGACCGGATCATCTCCGCGGCCGTCTACCGGCTGGATGCGCGCGGCGAGGTCGAGGACCACTGGTACACGCTGGTCAACCCGGAGCGCGATCCGGGCCCCGTGTGGATACACGGTCTGACGAGCGAGGTGCTCGAAGGGGCGCCGCTGTTCGCGGACGTCGCCGAGGAGTTCGCCGCCCGCCTCGACGGCCGGGTGCTGGTCGCGCACAACGCGGTCTTCGACTGGCAGATGATCGCGCGGGAGTACGCGCGCGTGCAGCGCGAGGCGCCGGTGCGTCAGCGGCTGTGCACCATCGCCCTGTCGAAGGAGCTGGGGCTGCCGCTGCCCAACTTCAAGCTGGAGTCGCTGGCGGCGCACTTCGGGGTCGTCCAGCAGCGGGCGCACCACGCGCTGGACGACGCGCGCGTGCTCGCCGAGGCGTTCCGGCCGAGTCTGCGGGCCGCGGCTGCCGGTGATGTCCGGCTGCCGCTGCTGGAGTGCCGGCCGCTGACGGAGTGGTCGGACACGCCCCGCATCGGCCGGCAGGCGAGCGGTGGCTACGGCGGCTACCGGTCCGTCGGCTGGCGTCCGTCCCGCAAACGGCCGGCGTGCCCCTACCCCAACCCGGGCCGGTACGAAGACGGCAGACGACTCAAACAGGGCATGCGGGTGGCGTTCTCCGGAGACACCTCAACCGAGCGGGAGCTGCTGGAGGACCGGGCGGCGGAGGCCGGGCTGCACGTGGCGACGAGCCTGTCCCGGCTGACCAGCCTGCTGGTCACCAACGACCCCGACTCGGGCACCTCGAAGGTGGTCAAGGCGCAGCAGTTCGGCACACCGGTCGTCGACGAGGCCGCCTTCGGACAACTGCTGCGGGATGTCGAGCCCGCCGGCGAGTGAGCGGAAGCAGGACCCGTACGGATGGGTGATTCGCCGCGACTCGCCCGGCTCCCGTACGTCTCCGGCGGGGGCGACGGCTCACCCTGTGGCGCATGGCGAATTGTGAAGTTTGCGGAAATGACTATGGGATGACCTTCGAGGTCCACGCACAGGGTGCCGTACACGTGTTCGACTGCTTCACCTGTGCGATCCACCGCATGGCCCCGATCTGCGAGCACTGCAAGGTCTCGATCATCGGCCAGGGCGTCGAGGCCGACGGCAGCTTCTACTGCGGCGCCCACTGCGCCCGCGCCGAGGGGAAGGTGGGGATCGTCGACCGCGTGTGACCCCGCACCCGCCCGTTCGCACCCCACGACCGAGTTGTACCGTCGTGGGGTGCATCGCTACCGCTTCCTGCTGACCGCCCAGTGGGTGATCCTCACTCTCGTCTCGATCGCGCTGATCCCGACGATGATCCGGCTCGGCTTCTGGCAGCAGCACCGGTACGAGGAGCGCACCGCCCGCAACAACCTGGTCTCCCAGGCGCTGCACGCCAAGCCGGTCCCCGTGGAGCGGCTCACCTCCCCCGGTCACACCGTGACCCGCACCGAGAAGTACCGCACCGTCACCGCGACCGGCACCTTCGACACCTCCCGCGAGGTCGTGGTCCGGCGCCGGACCAACTCCGACGACGAGGTCGGCTTCCACGTCCTGACCCCGCTCGTCCTGACCGACGGCAGGGTGCTGCTGGTCAACCGCGGCTGGATCCCCGCGAACGGCGTGCAGACCGCCTTCCCCAAGATCCCCGCGCCGCCCGCCGGCCGGACCACGATCACCGGGCGGCTGAAGGCCGACGAGACCACTGCGGCGAGCGGCATCAAGAACGTCAAGGGCCTGCCGGACCGGCAGATCATGCTGATCAACAGCGCGGAGGAGGCGCGGCGGCTGGGCGCGAAGGTGCTCGGCGGCTACGTCGAGCAGACGGCCCCCGAGGCCAGGGGCGGCTCCCCGGAACAGATCTCCGACCCGGGCAGCGAGGACGCCCCGCTGAACTACGCGTACATGATCCAGTGGTGGCTGTTCGCCGCGGGCGTCCCGGTGGGCTGGTGGTTCCTGGTCCGGCGCGAGATCCGCGACCGCGAGGAGGCCGAGGCCGCGCAGAAGCCGGAGGACAGCCAGGAGACGGCGCCGGCCGCCGTGTGATCCCGGGCCCGTACGGGCCGGCGTCACTCCCCCGGCCCACCACCTCTGATTGGCCCTGAGGCCCGCCGGGAACCCGCATCCCGTGAACGCGCGCATCGAGGACTACGCCCTCATCGGCGACGAGCAGACCACGGCACTGGTCGGCAACGACGGCTCGATCGACTGGCTGTGCCTGCCCCGCTTCGACTCCGGTGCCTGTTTCGCCCGGCTCCTCGGCGACGAGGACCACGGCTACTGGAGGATCGCGCCGAAGGGGGCCGGCACCTGCACGCGCCGTGCCTACCGGCCCGACACCCTCGTCCTCGACACCGAGTGGGAGACCGCCGAGGGCACGGTGCGCGTCACCGACCTGATGCCGCAGCGCGACCGCGCCCCCGACGTCGTACGCATCGTGGAGGGCGTCAGCGGGCACGTCACCGTCCGTAGCACCCTCCGCCTGCGCTTCGACTACGGATCCGTCGTCCCGTGGATGCGCCGCTCCGACGGCCATCGGGTGGCCGTCGCCGGACCCGACTCGGTGTGGCTGCGCACCGAGCCCCATGTGCAGATGTGGGGCGAGGACTTCGGCACCCACGCGGAGTTCCCCGTCGCCGAGGGCGACCGGTTCGCCTTCGTGCTCACCTGGCACCCCTCGCACGAGCCGCGCCCCCCGTTCGTCGACCCGTACCAGGCGCTGAGCACCAGCGTCCGGGACTGGCGGCGCTGGACCTCCCGCTGCCGCTACGACGGGCCCTACCGGGACGCCGTCGTGCGGTCCCTGATCACGCTCAAGGCCCTCACCTACGCCCCGACCGGCGGAATCGTCGCCGCGGCCACCACCTCGCTGCCCGAGGAGCTGGGCGGTGTGCGCAACTGGGACTACCGCTACTGCTGGCTGCGCGACTCCACCCTCACCCTCGGCGCCCTCCTCTCCGCCGGGTACCACAGGGAGGCCGAGGCCTGGCGCGACTGGCTGCTGCGCGCGGTCGCGGGCGACCCGGCGGACCTGCAGATCATGTACGGGCTCGCGGGCGAGCGACGGCTGCCGGAGTGGGAGGTGCCCTGGCTGCCGGGCTTCGCCGAGTCCGCGCCCGTACGGGTCGGCAACGGCGCCGTCGACCAGCTCCAGCTGGACGTGTACGGCGAGGTCATGGACTCGCTGTCGCTGGCCCGCAGCGCCGGCCTGCCCACCAAGCCGCACATGTGGGCGCTGCAGTGCGCGCTGATGACGTTCCTGCAGTCGGCGTGGCGGCAGCCCGACGAGGGCCTGTGGGAGGTGCGCGGCGGCCGGCGCCAGTTCGTGCACTCCAAGGTGATGGCGTGGGTGGCCGCCGACCGCGCCGTAAGGACCCTGGAGCAGCGCCAGGAGCTGAAGGGCGACCTCGAGGGCTGGCGGGCGATGCGTGACGAGGTGCACCGGGAGGTGTGCGAGAAGGGCTACGATCCCCGGCGCAGGACCTTCACCCAGTACTACGGCTCGCGCGAGCTGGACGCCGCCCTGCTGCTGATCCCCCGCGTCGGCTTCCTGCCGCCCGACGATCCGCGCGTGATCGGCACGGTCGACGCGATCCGTGCGGACCTGGGCCACGGCGGCTTCGTGCGCCGCTACGACACCGACGCCGTCGGCGTCGACGGGATGCCGGGCGGCGAGGGCGCCTTCCTCGCCTGTTCGTTCTGGCTCGCGGACGCCCTGCACCTGACGGGCCGCACGGACGAGGCCCGGGAGCTGTTCGGGCGGCTGGTGAGCCTCACCAACGACGTGGGACTGCTGGCCGAGGAGTACGACCCCGGGCTGGGCCGCCAGGTGGGCAACTACCCTCAGGCGTTCAGCCACATCGCGCTGGTGAACACCGCCCTCACACTGTTCGGGGGCGGCGGGACCACAGGAACCGGGCTCGGGGCAGGATAGGGCTCATGGATCTTGGACTGAAGGACCGGGTGTACATCGTCACCGGCGCCACGCGGGGGCTGGGCAACGCAGCCGCGCGGGAACTGGTGGCCGACGGGGCGAAGGTGGTCATCACCGGCCGGGACGAGAAGCGCGTGGCCGACGCCGCCGCCGAACTGGGCCCGAACGCGTTCGGCGTGGCCCTCGACAACGCCGACGCGGGCGCGCCGGAGCGGCTCGTCGCGGCCGCCCGGGAGCACTTCGGCGGCTTCCACGGCATCCTCGTGAGCGTCGGCGGCCCGCCGCCCGGGTTCGTCGCCGACAACACGGACGAGCAGTGGCGTGGCGCGTTCGAGTCGGTGTTCCTCGGCGCGGTGCGCTTCGCCCGCGCGGCTGCGGCCGAGCTGGAGCCGGGCGGGGTCATCGGCTTCGTGCTGTCCGGCTCGGTGCACGAGCCGATTCCGGCGCTGACCATCTCCAACGGGCTGCGGCCGGGGCTCGCCGGCTTCGCCAAGTCGATCGCCGACGAGCTGGGGCCGCGCGGCATTCGCGTCGTGGGGCTGCTGCCGGCGCGCATCGACACCGACCGCGTGCGGGAGCTGGACGCGTTGTCCGCGGATCCCGAGGCCACTCGGGCGGCCAACGAGTCGCGGATTCCCCTGCGCAGGTACGGGGCGCCCGAGGAGTTCGGGCGGGTTGCGGCCTTCCTGATGTCCCCGGCGGCGTCCTACCTGACGGGAATCATGGTGCCTGTGGACGGGGGGATGAGGCACGGGTTCTGAGGGCCCGGCGTTCGGGGGCGGCCTTGCGGGGCCCGGCCGTGCGGTTCCCCGCGCCCGTTGAGCCGGCGTCCTCGCCGTCGGCCGTCAACTCACCCTCTCCGCACGGTGTTTGACCGCCCTCAGTCGCACCTCCGCCGGAAGGGATGCCAGGCCCGCCGATTCCCGTGCGTGGGCCAGTGCCCCGGCAGTGAAGTCGCTCAGTGAGGGGCCGGGGTCGACATGGGGCTCCAGCTGGAGCCGGACCCGGGCCTCGGGTGACGTGCGGCGGCGGCCCGCCAGGAGGATCTCGGTGTGCGCCACGCCCTCCTGCCGGGCGGCGTCCGCGGCCAGGGCGGACTCCAGGGTCCTGCCCCGCAGCAGGGCGCCCTCGCCGTCGCCGGTGTCGACCAGGACCTCGCTCAGGCGGCGCCGGCGCAGGACGGCGGTGAGCCACCACAGCGCGAGCAGGACGAGGACGGCCAGGGCCGCGATGACCACCGGCCACCACCAGCCGGTGTCCCGCCAGCGGGTGCGCTCGGCGCGACTGAGCAGAACGTCGTGCGGGCCGGAGTGGATCCACCGGTGCGGCGGCGGTGCGCCCAGGCCCACGGCCAGCACCGAGCCGCCCAGGACGAGCAGCAGCAGGCCCACGAGTGCGAGCAGGACACGGTTGACGGCACCCCTGCGCATCCGCCTCACCCCTTCCGTCCGGGCCGCCGGACGTGCACCGACAGCGCGGGCGGGCGGGCCAGCCCCAGCCCCCGGACCGCGTCGTCGAGCACCGCGGCCAGGTCCGCGTGCACGTCGTCCAGGTCACGGAAGTGCGCCAGGGCACGGACGTCGGCCTTCTTCCGGCGCATCCGCACCCGTACCGCCCGTACGCCGGAGACGTCCATCGCCCGGTCGCGCAGCACCAGCGCGGCCGCCTCGCGCCGGAGTCCGGCACGGACGTCGGGGCGCGGGCGCCGCATGGGCAGCACCTCCCGCAGGCCGGGCGTGACGGCGAGCACGATCAGCCACAGGCCGACGGCCGCGGCGATGCCCGCTCCGACCAGCACCCAGGTGTCGTCCAGGGGCCGCTCGGCGAGCTGCCGGGCCAGGGCGCGGCGCCAGTGCATCGCGGGACGGTGGGCGCGGACCGCGACGATGTCGTAGAGAAGGATGCCCGCGGCGGCCAGCAGGAGCAGGGCGACGATGCCCGCCGGGACGCGGCGCGCGGACCAGAAGCGGCCGCTGCCCTCGGGGAGCAGGGGCGGTGGGGCGTCGGGGGACTTCTCGAGGACCGGCAGGCGCCGGGTGGTGCTCTCGGGTGGCCGGGGCTCACTCATGGCATCCTCCCGTGGGGCGGCCCGGGTGCCGGTGTCAGGTGCAGCCGCTCGACCTGGACGGCGACCTCCGGCACCTCCATGCCCACCAACGCGCCTACCCGCTCCACGACATGGCGACGCACGGCGGCGCAGCGGCCGCCGACGTCACAGGGGTAGCCGAGTTCGAGGTGGAGGCGGACGCGGGCCGTCTCCTGGTGGACGACGACCGTGGCGTGCGGGGCCGCGGTGCCCACGGGCAGCGGCGCGAGAGCCTCGCGTGCGGCCTGGGCGGCGATCTTCGCGACCACCCGGTCGGCGATCCGGGTCGCGCCCCGGTCGCCCGGTGGCACCAGGTCCAGGGGCAGGCGTGCCGTGCCGGTCTCCGCGCTCACCGCGGGTCACCGCCGCCGGTCGCGCCGGTCGTCGCGGGTGCGGAAGAAGTCACCGAGTTCCAGGTCGCCGTCCGCGAAGCGGCCGACGACGAACCCGACGGCTCCCAGCGCCGCCACCAGCAGGAAGGCTCCGAACCCGCCGAAGTACCCGGCGAAACCCAGCGCCATTCCGGCGATCATGCCGACCACGGCCATGCTCATGCAGCGCTCCTCAGCTCGTCGGGCAGGCGTTGTGCGCCACGGCGCCTCACTGGATCCGGGGCTCCGGCTCCTCGTCCTCTTCGTCGGGCAGCTTGACGTCGCTCACCGCGATGTTGACCTCGACGACCTCCAGCCCCGTCATGCGTTCCACGGAGGCGATCACGTTCTCCCGTACCGCGCGGGCGACGTCGGCGATGGACACGCCGTAGTCCACGACGATCTCCAGGTCGAGCGCCGTCTGGACCTCGCCGACCTCGGCCTTCACCCCCCGGGTCACGGATTTCGAGCCGCCCGGCACCCGGTCGCGCACGGCTCCGAAGGTGCGCGAGAGCCCGCTGCCCATGGCGTGCACGCCGAGGACGTCCCGGGCTGCGAGCCCGGCGATCTTCTCCACGACCCCGTCGGCGATGGTCGTCCGGCCCCGGGCCGCCGGGTCCCCGCCGCCGCGCCGGGTGGTCCTGCGGGTCGGCGCCTGGGGTTCGTTGTCACCGTCTGGGGTCGTCGTTGTCTCGGTCATCACCGTACGTCCCTTTCGGTCGTCTTCCTTCGACCACCGTAAGCAAGGTTGCTCGGTTGCGCGCCGGGTGTGCGGCAGGCTGGAGGAATGACGGACCGGTGGGCACAGGCAGTACGGCATCAGCTGGGGATGGGCAGGCTGCTGCCGCTCGGCAGCCCCCGCGACGGGGCGTGGATCACGGAGCAGGCGGCCGGAGCGGTGCTGGGCCGCGCGGCGGCGGACGTGCCGGATGCGCGGCTGGGCACGCTGCGGATCACGCTCGCCGATCCGCAGGACGTCCACGAGCCGGTCGTACCGGCGCCGCCGAGCGCGCTGCCGCCGGGCCCGCTGCGGGTGACGGCGGACTTCGCCGCCACGGCGGCCGAGCCGCTGCCGACGACGGCGGCCCGGCTGCGGCAGACGCTGGCGACGGCCGCGGCGGAACAACTGGGCCTGGCGGTCGCGGAGGTCGATCTGCGGGTGACGGACCTGCTGGAGCCGGACGGGCCGACCGCGCAGGCGCCCGCGGCGCAGCCGCCGGCGGCCCGGGCGGCCACGGATCCGGAGGAGTCCCGCGTGGCCGCCGCCGCGCTCTCCGTCCCCGGGGTGACCCGCCTGACCGGCTCACTGGGCGGTCTGGCCCGTGCGGTCCACATCGAGGAACGTCCGGACGCAACGGCACTGCCTCACCGCCACGTCCGGGTGGAGGTGGCGGTGGACACGGACCACCGGGCGGTGGAGGTGGCCCGCCGGGTGAGAACGGCTGCACGGGACGCGCTGGACGACCACCCGACGGTGGCGGTGCTGATCACGGCGGTGGGCTAGCCCACTGCGGTGATCAGCCGTCTCCGCTCCGCCGTGGGCAGTCGTTCCGCGGGGCGATGGGCGTCCCCGGCTCCGGCGAAGCCGGGAGGAGGGTGGGCACAACGACCGGCAGCGGGCGCCCGTCCACCTCATGGCTCATTCGCCGACGCCGGCCAGGTCCCGCAACCGCCGGGCCTGAGCAGCCCGCTCCGCCGCACGCTGCTCGTCGTAGGTACGGTCGGCGGCCCCCCGCAGCAACGCCTTCGTCTCCACCACCGCATCCCGCGGCGCAGCCAGCAGCGCCGCGGCCAAGTCCCGCACGGCACCGTCGAGTTCCCCGGCGGGCACCGCGAGGTTGGCCAGCCCGGACGCGACCGACTCCTCGGCCTGCACAAAGCGCCCGGTGACACAGATTTCGAGCGCGCGTGCATACCCGACCAGTCCGACCAGCGGATGCGTGCCGGTCAGGTCGGGGACGATGCCGAGGCTGGTCTCGCGCATGGCGAACTGCACGTCGTCGGCGACGACCCGCAGGTCGCAGGCGAGCGCGAGCTGGAACCCGGCTCCGATGGCATGCCCCTGCACGGCGGCGACGGACACAATGTCGTTGCGCCGCCACCAGGTGAACGCCTCCTGGAATTCGGCGATGGACGCGTCGAGCCCGGCGTCGTCACGGCGCGCCAGATCGGTGAAGGTCGGCTCGCCCGGGATCCCCTCCGGGGTGAACATCTGCCGGTCCAGCCCGGCGGAGAAGGACTTGCCCTCGCCGCGCAGCACCACGACACGGACGGAGCCCGGCAGCAGCCGGCCGGCCTCGGTGAGCGCCCGCCACAGGGCGGGGCTCTGCACATTGCGCTTGGCCGGGTTGGTCAGCGTCACCGTGGCGAGCGCGTCGTCGACGGTGAGCCGTACGCCGTCCTTGTCGAGTACAGGAGCGAGGTCCTGGTCGGGCGAAGCCATGGGGCGCCTCCGATGAGTGCGGTCATCATGCATTGCCGTACCGGCATGCTAAGTGACTGCACAGTAACCACCCGGTCGATCAGTCGGCCGACCGGGTGGTCACCATCGAAGGCGATGGGCCGCCCGGAGTCAGGACGATGCGGCCTTCTTGCCCCGGGTCGCTCCGCCACGCCCACGGAGCGTGACGCCCGACTCGCTGAGCATCCGGTGCACGAAGCCATACGAGCGGCCGGTCTCCTCGGCCAGCGCCCGGATGCTCGCACCGGAGTCGTACTTCTTCTTCAGGTCTGCCGCGAGCTTGTCGCGCGCGGCGCCGGTCACCCGGCTGCCCTTCTTCAGAGTCTCGGCCACCCGTGCCTCCTCATGGGAAGTGCGCTCTGGTCTCCTCATGATCACCCCTCCGGGGCGTGATGGCCACCCATTCGGCAAGGTCCGTGAGACATCGTTGTGACGACAGGAGCACATCCCCACATTCGGAATGGTCGATTCCACGGCGGCGTGCGCGCCGCGGCGGACAGTCGGATTCGCGAAGTGCCAGGTCAGAGACGCGAAGCGGCCGACCCTCAGGAGACCTGGGGATCGGCCGCGAAATCGATGTACGACACACCTCGATACGAGGAGATCTCACACAGATGATGGATCACGGATCGGCCGAATGATCCATACGCAGTGGATCAGGCTTTCGATCAAGCGAGGGCGACGAGATCCGCGTAGTCGGCGCCCCACAGGTCCTCGACGCCGTCCGGCAGCAGGATGATCCGCTCGGGCTGGAGCGCCTCCACGGCACCCTCGTCATGGGTGACGAGGACCACCGCGCCCTTGTAGGTGCGCAGCGCGCCGAGGATCTCCTCGCGGCTGGCGGGGTCGAGGTTGTTGGTGGGCTCGTCCAGGAGCAGCACGTTCGCCGAGGACACGACCAGGGTGGCGAGGGCGAGCCGGGTCTTCTCACCGCCGGAGAGGACGCCGGCGGGCTTGTCGACGTCGTCGCCGGAGAACAGGAACGAGCCCAGCACCTTGCGGACCTCGACCAGGTCCATGTCCGGGGCGGCCGAGCGCATGTTCTCCAGGACCGTGCGGTCGGCGTCCAGGGTCTCGTGCTCCTGGGCGTAGTAGCCGAGCTTGAGGCCGTGGCCGGGGACGACCTCGCCGGTGTCGGGCTGCTCCACCCCGCCGAGCAGACGCAGCAGGGTGGTCTTGCCGGCGCCGTTGAGGCCGAGGATGACGACCCTCGACCCCTTGTCGATGGCCAGGTCGACGTCGGTGAAGATCTCCAGCGAGCCGTACGACTTCGACAGGCTCTCGGCCATCAGCGGGGTCTTGCCGCAGGGCGAGGGCTCCGGGAACCGGAGCTTGGCGACCTTGTCGGACATCCGGACCGCTTCGAGGCCGGAGAGCAGCTTCTCGGCGCGGCGGGCCATGTTCTGCGCGGCGACCGTCTTGGTGGCCTTGGCGCGCATCTTGTCGGCCTGCGCGTTCAGCGCGGCGGCCTTCTTCTCGGCGTTGGCGCGCTCCCGCTTGCGGCGCTTCTCGTCGGCCTCGCGCTGCTGCTGGTAGAGCTTCCAGCCCATGTTGTAGATGTCGATCTGGGCGCGGTTGGCGTCCAGGTAGAACACCTTGTTGACGACCGTCTCGACCAGGTCGACGTCGTGGGAGATCACGATGAAGCCGCCGCGGTAGGTCTTCAGGTAGTCGCGCAGCCAGACGATCGAGTCCGCGTCGAGGTGGTTGGTCGGCTCGTCGAGCAGCAGGGTGTCGGCGTCCGAGAACAGGATGCGGGCCAGCTCGATACGGCGGCGCTGACCGCCGGAGAGCGTGTGCAGGGGCTGGCCGAGCACCCGGTCGGGCAGGTTGAGCGCGGCCGCGATGGTGGCGGCCTCGGCCTCGGCGGCGTACCCGCCCTTGGTGAGGAACTCGGTCTCCTGGCGCTCGTACTGCTTGAGGGCCTTCTCACGGGTGGCGCCCGTGCCGTTGGCGATGCGCTGTTCGTTGTCACGCATCTTGCGGATCAGGACGTCCAGGCCGCGCGCGGACAGGATGCGGTCGCGGGCGAGGACGTCCAGGTCGCCGGTGCGGGGGTCCTGCGGGAGGTAGCCGACCTCGCCGGAGCGGGCGATCTGGCCCCCGGCCGGGATGCCCTCGCCGGCCAGGCATTTGGTGAGGGTGGTCTTGCCGGCGCCGTTGCGGCCGACCAGGCCGATGCGGTCGCCCTTGGCGACACGGAAGGTGGCGTTCTCGATGAGGACGCGCGCACCGGCGCGCAGCTCGATACCGGAGGCGGAGATCACGGACAGACTCCAGGGCGGTGGGGGTCCCCCGCTCGGGCCGAGCCGGGAGTGGGGGTGGATTGACGGGACGGGCGGCTGAGGACTTTCCCGCCGTCTAATGCGCGAGGAGAATGGCCATGCAGATAAGTCTAACGGGGCTTCGCAAGCGGTTTTTCTGCGTCCACGGTCCGGACCCCTTGCGCCGGGCGACGAGCGCGACGGCGGCGTGACGTACGGCACGTCCGGGTCGGACGGCACGGCTCCGCGGTTCCGCGCATCTACTCCGTTCGGGTGATCGCCCGTCGGCCGGGGCGGGTGGCCGGGTATGGATGGCGCCAGGGTTCGGCCGGTCGGCGCGATCGCGCGGACGATGGGCGGTGGCGCGTGCAGTTCGACGACGACGCGAACCTGGACACCTCCGAGGTCCAGGACGTGCGAGGGAGCCGGATCCCGGGCGGGAGGGCGACCGTCGGGGGCGGCATCGCCGGACTGATCGCGCTGCTGCTGGCGCTCTTCTTCGGGATCGGCCCGGACCAGCTGGGGCTGTCGTCGGGCGACACCTCGCCCGCGCCCGCCTCCTCCTCGCTGGCGCAGGTCCAGCGGACCTGCCGGACCGGACGGGACGCGAACACACGGGACGACTGCCGGATCGTGGCCGTGGTCAACAGCGTGCAGGACTACTGGGCGCAGGAGTTCCGCCGCCGCGGGCGGACCTACACCACCGCGCCGACGGTCCTCTTCGGCGGCCGGGTCGCCACGGCGTGCGGGACGGCCACCTCGGCGGTGGGGCCCTTCTACTGTCCCGGGGACCGGAAGGTGTACCTGGACCTCGGCTTCTTCGACGAGCTGCGGGCGAAATTCGGGGCGGGCGGCGGGAGCTTCGCGCAGGCCTATGTCGTGGCGCACGAGTACGGGCACCATGTGCAGGACCTGCTGGGCGTGCTGGGCCGCTCCCAGGAGGGGCCGGCCGGCGCGAACAGCAACTCCGTGCGGACCGAGCTGCAGGCGGACTGCTACGCCGGGGTCTGGGCGCGGCACGCGACGACGACGCCGGACGAGTCGACGGGGCGGCCGCTGATCACCAGCCTGGACACGGCCGACATCCGCGACGGTCTGGACGCGGCGGCGGCCGTGGGCGACGACCGGATCCAGGAGCGGTTCCAGGGGCGGGTCACCCCGGAGACATGGACGCACGGCTCGGCGCTGCAGCGGCAGCAGTGGTTCCAGCAGGGGTACCGGACCGGGGACCCGGCCCGCTGCAACACATTCCGCTGAGGCGTTGTCAGTGGTGCCTGCAAGACTCGGAGCCACGGCAGGACCGACGCACGAAGGAGTGATCGGCATGGCAGGCACGGGCGGACGGCCGAGCATCTACCCGTCGCTGTTGTACGCGGACGCGAAGGCGGCGATCAAGCAGCTCACGGAGGCGCTCGGCTTCACCGAGCTGTCGGTGTACGAAGGGGCGGACGGCACGGTGATGCACGCCGAGCTGGTCCAGGGCAACGGCGCGGTGATGATCGGTTCCAAGGGCCGCGGCGGCCGGTTCGACGCGGCGATGAAGGACGCGGGGCCCGCGGGGGTGTACGTCGTCGTGGACGACATCGACGCCCACCACCAGCGGGCCGTCGAGCACGGTGTGGAGATCCTGATGCCCCCGACGGACCAGGACTACGGCTCGCGGGACTACATGGCCCGGGACACCGAGGGCAACATCTGGAGCTTCGGGACGTACGCCCCCGAGATCGGCGCCTGAGCGGTCCGCTCCCGCCGGCCGCGGGCTATCCCCCGGTGTGCACCTGGAAGGCGGCCCGGCGCACGGCCTTGGCCAGGGCGGGGTCGGGGTGGGCTGCGGCGAGCGCGACCAGGACCTGCACGGTGCGCGGGTGCCCGACGGCACGGACCTCGTCCAGCAGCGCCGGGACGGTGGGCTGCACGGCGGCCTCCAGATGCCGTACCAGCATCTCTGTCTCGCCGTGGTCGGAGACGGCGGCGGCGGTGTCGACCCACAGCCAGGTGGCCTCCTCGCGGGTGAGGACCTCGTGGGCGTCCTCCGGGTCGACGCCGTCGTGCTCGGCGAGCCACAGCAGGGCGTACGGGCGCAGGGCCGGCTCGTCCACCACCGCGTGCACATCGGGCTCGGCGGGGGCACCGACGACGCGCAGCACCTCGAAGGCGAGACCGCGCAGCAGGGCGTCCTCACCGCGGGCGGCGCCGAGCAGCTCGGTGACGGCACTGCCGACAGGGCGGGCGGCGAGCCAGGCGCGGTACTCGGCGCGGGCCGCGTTGGGGCGCAGCTGGGCGCAGCCGCGGAGCATGTCCTCGGCGGACTGCTCGATGTTGCCGGCGGGGCTCTGCGCGGCCACGCAGATCTGCTCCAGCTTGACCCAGACCGCCCAGCTGCCCAGCGGGGTGAGCGTGCCGTGGCCGTCGCCGTAGGTCAGGGCGCCGACGGAGGCGAGGGCCTTGAGGGCCCAGTCGAGGAGGGGAAGGAGAGGGGCGAGGGGGGCGTCCCCGGCAGGGGTGCCCTGCACCGGGCCCAGAATCCCGGCAGGTGTGCCGCGCGCCGGGCCCGGAGTCCCGGCAGGCGCCGCAGACCCGGCGGGGCCGGGCTCGTAGGAGACCTCGCAGCGCTCGGTGCGCAGTTCGATGACCCGCTGCTGGAGCAGGTCGAGCAGCTGCTCCACCGGGACGGGACCGGCGGACAGCTGGAGGAAGGAGAGGACCTGGGGCATCGCCGAGACGACCTCGGCGACGGCGGCCGGCTCCTGGTCGGCCGGTTCCCGGTAGGCGAGCGACCAGGCGTCGAAGAGGGCGACCCAACCGCGCAGTACGGCGCTGTCGTCGCGGTCCCAGGCACGCAGTCGCCAGCCGGGGCGCGCACTGTCCCCGTGCACCTCGATCAGTCCCGCGAGGCGCGCGGTGTCCCAGTCGGCGCGGACCTGCGCGGCACTCAGGCCGAGGTCGGCGGCGGCGCGCTCCGTGGTCACGTCGGAGAGGGTGGCCTTGCCGTCGGTGGTGGCGCCGTTGCGGCCGGGGCCGAGGGCTGCGTCGGCCCAGCGGGCGACGCGGACCGCGCCGGCCAGGCCGGTGCGCGCCATTCTGGCCAGTTCACCCGGGGCCGGGGTGCCCTCCGGCGGCCGGGGGGCGGGGCGGCGTGGGCGCCGCTGGTTCACAGCTCGGGGGGCGGCGGCCAGGGGTCGCGGTCGGACGAGTCGAAGCCTGGAGTCGCGCGGGATACGGGACGTCACGGGTGCAGTCTTCCGGTTGACGGTCCGAAAACCCAAACGGAATGTCACGGGGGGCGACGGGGCTGGCCAACGCACGGGTTCCGACGCCGGGCGAAGAGACATGTTCAAGCCAGTCGTACACACTTAAACGGAATGGCTGGAACCGGGGCTTCCACCTTGTGCCGGTGAGGTCGGGGGCGCGCTCACATCAGCGGGGTCAGGAACCGGCGCAGGCGCTCCTCGTACTCCTCGGGGTCCGCGTTCCACATCGCCCCGTGCGGGGCCCTGGCCACGGTGTGCAGGGCGACGCGGTCGGGGCGGCGGGCGGCCAGGCGGCGGGAGTACTCCCACGGGGCCACCGAGTCGTCCGGGCCGTGGACGATCAGGGTGGGCACGGCGAGCCGGTCGGGGTCGGTGAGCTCCGCGAGCCCGTCGGGGTGCAGCCCGGCCCGGCCCTGCGCGGCCCGCACCGCGAGCGGCAGCAGCGGCTCGGGGGTGTGGCGGGCCTGGGCGAGGGCGCGCAGGGTGGCCTGCCAGCTGAGCACCGGCGAGTCGAGGATCAGTCCGGCGACGCGCTCGCGCACGGCGGAGTGCTCGGCGGCGCGCAGGGCCATGGTGGCGCCGGTGGACCAGCCGAGGAGGACGACCCGGCGGGCGCCGTAGCGGACGGCGTAGCGGATCGCCGCGTCCACGTCGCGCCACTCGGTCTCGCCGAGGTGGCCCAGCCCGTCCGGCGGGCGCGGGGCGCCGAGGTCGCCGCGGTAGGCGAGCGCGAGGACCGGCAGGCGGCGGCGGTGCAGGAACTCCATCACGTTCATGGCGTGCTCGCGGGTGGTGCCGAGGCCGTGCACCGCGATCACCCAGGTGTCCCGGTAGCCGGGCACGAACCAGGCGGGCAGGGCCCCGAGTTCGCCGGGCACGTCGATGTCGGAGTGGTCGAGGCCGAGGGCGGCGCCCGGATTGCCGACGTAGAGGTTCGGGGTGAGCCATACGGCGTCGCCGGGGGCGAGGGTGCCGTGCGTGACGCGTACGAGACGGCGTACGACGGCGTCGGCGGTGTGCTCGGCAGCCTCCAGGACGGGGCCGACGACCGCGTGGGAGCCGTCGCCGGCCAGACCGTAGGTGCCGGGGCGCAGGGAGGCCAGGTCGCGGGTGAGCGCGATACGGCCTGCGGCGGTGCCGTGCACGGTGAGCCGGGGTTCGGTGGGCAGGGGACGCCCCGCCGGCGCCTTCAGCGCGGCGTCGCTGGCCAGGCGGCCGGCGGCCACGGATGCCGCACCGGCGGCCAGGACGGCGGTGAGTGCGGCGGCGGTCGCTTTGACGGTGCGCACGCATCCAGTGTCGTGGGGGTTGCCGGTACGGGCCAGCCGAACGGGTGATCAGGCACCGGCGGAAGCAGGAAGGCGCCGGCCGACGGGGCGGAACGAGGGGACCCGCGGCGCGGGGGTCACCGCTGTTGACCGTACCCCTTCAAGCGCGCCCCCGCCTCCGCCATCTGTTCCTCCGTCAGCAGGGAGGGCGCCCGTCCCGGTAGCGCCGAAGCCGTCAGCCACAGGTGGCACATCCACTCCAGCTGGGCGGTGCGGTCGTAGGCCTGGTCGAGGGTGGTGCCGTAGGTGATCATGCCGTGGTTCTGCAGGAGGCAGCCGGAGCGGCCGGCCAGGGCGCGGAGCATGTTCTCGGCCAGTTCGTCCGTGCCGTACGCCGCGTACCGGGCGACCCGCACGGGGCCGCCCAGGGCCGCGGCCATGTAGTGGACCGGGGGCAGCTCGGTCACGAGGGTGGAGACGGCCGTGGCGTGCACCGCGTGGGTGTGGACGACGGCACGGGCGTCGGTGGTGCGGTAGACGGAGAGGTGCATGGGCAGTTCACTGGTCGGCACGAGCGCGCCGAGCACCTGCCGCCCGTCGAGGTCGACGCCGGTGATGTCGTCCGGGGTCAGCCGGTCGTAGGGCACGCCCGACGGGGTGACCAGCACGAGGTCCCCGACGCGCGCCGACACATTGCCGGAGGTGCCGACGACCAGCCCGTCCGTCACGGTCCGGCGGGCCGTTGCGACCACCCCCTCCCAGACACGCGCCTCTTCCTCGTTCGGGTCCCGCAGTTGTCCGGCCATGCGGGGATCCTGCCAGCCGCAGGGGCACCGAGCGGTGTGGTCGCACAGATCGGACCGGAAGCCGCACCGCCGAGCAGCCGAGCAGCCGAGCAGCCGAGCAGCCGAGCGTCACCGCAGAACCGATGAAACGGGATCACTCCGTCCACCAGGGCCACGTCGACCGGCCTGGCACCCGCTCGCACGGCGCAGGGTTCGCCCGTCCACACCACCGCCCGGCGGCGGAGGCCTGCACCGGGGTCGCGCGTTGCCCTCGGACCGTCTCCCGTGGATCGCCCGTCACCGCGCGCCGGCCCCTGGGCCGCCGCCCGGCGGCCGGTCCTCCCGGACCTCGTGGCAGTACGCCGCCGGGGGCGGCCGGCCAGGTGACCGGAATCTCTTTCACGGGCCCCCGGACCGGCTGCGGGCCTACTCGCGAGGCCGGTGGCCAAGGGGCGTCTGAGGCTTCGATTCCGGACAGAACCCCGGACTCTCCCTGTCGATACCCCGACGCCTGCTCCAGTTCACCTTCCGTTCACCCAGGTTGCCTACGGTCCAACAACCAATGACCTCGAATGATTGCCTGGGTAAATGGAAAGCTTCTCGCTGATCCTCGCGATTGTGGTCGTGACCGCACTCGCGTTTGATTTCACGAACGGTTTCCACGACACCGCCAACGCGATGGCCACGACCATCTCGACCGGTGCACTCAAGCCCAAGGTCGCGGTGGCCATGTCCGCCGCCCTCAACCTTGTGGGCGCTTTCCTCTCCGTGGAGGTCGCCAACACGATCTCCAAGGGTCTCGTCGATGAGAACGGCATCCGTCCCGAGGTCATCTTCGCCGCCCTCGTCGGCGCGATCCTCTGGAACCTGGTGACCTGGCTCGTGGGCCTGCCCTCCAGTTCCTCGCACGCCCTGATGGGCGGCCTGATCGGCGCCACCGTCGCCTCCGCGGGCTTCGGTGCGGTCCACGGTGACGTCCTGGTCACCAAGGTTCTGCTGCCGGCGGTCGCCGCCCCGGTCGTGGCCGGTCTCGCGGCGCTGCTCGCCACCCGGTTCTCCTACGGCATCGGCCGAGGCGCCGAGGGCGAGGCCACCCGCAAGGGCTACCGCGCCGGACAGATCGCCTCCGCCGGCCTGGTCTCGCTCGCCCACGGCACCAACGACGCCCAGAAGACGATGGGCATCATCACGCTCGCGCTGATCGCGGGCGGTGCGATCGCCCCCGGCTCCAACCCTCCCACCTGGGTGATCCTCTCGGCCGGCCTCGCCATCGCGCTCGGCACCTACATCGGCGGCTGGCGCATCATCCGCACCATGGGCACGGGGCTCACCGACCTGGAGCCGCGACAGGGCTTCGCCGCCCAGACCAGCGCGGCCACGGCCATCCTGGCCTCCTCCCACCTGGGCTTCTCCCTCTCCACCACCCATGTCGTCTCCGGCTCGGTGATGGGTGCGGGCGTCGGCCGCAAGGGCGGTGTGGTCCGCTGGTCCACCGCGACCCGCATGGCCGTCGCCTGGGTGCTCACCCTCCCGGCCGCCGCGCTGGTCGGCGCGGGCGCCGAGTCCCTGACAGACCTGGGCGACTGGGGCACCGCGGTCGTCGCCGTCTTCCTCGTCGGCACCAGCGCCGGGATCTGGAAGCTGTCCCGCCGCGAGGTCGTCGACCACACCAACGTCGTCGCCGACGACGCCGATCCGGCCGGCGTGGTGACCACCGCCATCGCCGCGGTGACCCCGCCCCCCGCGGGCGTCGTCACCGAGGACCTGACGGCCACCATCCCGGCTCCGGCCGCCACCGACCCGGCCCCGGCGACGCCTCCGGCCGCCACCGTCTGACCCCGAGCACCCGGTAACTGAAGGAAGCATCCCCATGAAGATCGACTGGGCGGCCCTCGGCTCCGTCTTCGGCGTCAGCCTCGTGTTCGCGGTGGGCCTGGTGACCCTGTTCACCCTCGGTGTCAACGGCCTGTCGCGGCGCGAGAAGGCCGCCGCGCAGGGCGGATCCGCGGCACTGGCCGTGACGGGTGCGTACGTGTGCTTCGCGGCCTGTGCGGCTGCGGTGGCGTACGGGATCTATCTGATCGTGGCCAAGGCCTGACACCCGAAGGCCAGGGCCTGACTCCCGAAGGTCGACGCCCGGCCCTCGAAAGGTCCGATACCGCCCTGCCGGGGCCCCTCACGGGTGCCCGGGCAGGGCGGTCGCCCGTTCGTCAGGGGCGTCCTTCACCGCCACGCTGGCCCGGGATGTCGGACCCGTCCTGGCCCGACCAGTGCATGGTCACCGTGAAGTGCGCCTCCGCGGACCCCTGGGCCACGACCACCCCCGCCTCCGCGCTCACGGTGATGCCGAACTCGACCGTGACCTTCTCCGGCGGTCTCGTCAGCCCGCGGGCCTCGTGCACCAGCGCGCCCAGCGCCGGCCGTACCCGGGCGAGCGCCTGCTGGAGGGTCTCCTCCGCCCCGCCGCCCCGCGAGACCCGCTGCACTCCGGCGGGCCCTTCGCCCGCCACCTCCAGCAGGACGACCTGACCGTCGTCCAGCAGCATCTCGCCCACGTACGCCACCGTGCGTCTCCTCCCGCGTCCGTTCCATCCCGTATGACACGTACGCGCTATTGCAGATCCTCACGGTCCGTGAGCACAAGGAGGCGCCCCGAATGCCGCCCGGGCGACGGGGAATTCACCGCAAGCCGGTCGTCCGGCGCCGCCCGGCGTGTCGGCGATGTGGGCCTCAGCACAGTCCACCGTTGCTGGTCAAAGGCAAGTTGACGGCCCTTCCGGGTGCGTGGTGGACTGCCCGGGCCATGTACGGCGGCAGAAGAGGAAGCCGGTGCGAATCCGGCGCGGTCCCGCCACTGTCACCGGGGAAGAACACCCCGGGAGCCAGGAACTCTCACCGCCGGTCTCGTCGAACCAGGGCGCGGACACCCTGAGTGAGGACACATATCGTCATGCTCGGCCGCCGATCCAGGACCAGTACCAGGCCCGCCCCTGAGCCCACGGCCGGCTGAGCCGATGGGTGCCGATCGCTCATACGCGTACGGCGCCGCAGCCGGCCTTCTCGGTGATCTGCTCCTCGGCGATCCGCGCCGCGGGCATCCGGTCGCCGTGTTCGGGCGTACGGCCGCGGCCGTGGAGCGGGTGCTGTGGCACGACCACCGTGGCTGGGGCGCGCTGCACACCGCTGTGTGCGCCGGCGGCGCCGTCGCCCTCGGCGTCGTCGCCGAACGGGCCGTACGCCGCTCCCCCGTCGCCTCGGCCGCACTGGCCGGTGCCGCCACCTGGGCGGTCGTCGGGGGCACTTCGCTGGCCCGGGAGGCCCGGACCATCGGGCGTGCCCTGGAGGCCGGGGACGTCGAGGCGGCGCGGGCGCGGCTGCCGCATCTGTGCGGCCGGGATCCGCAGGCCCTCGACGCCGACGGGATCGCCCGGGCCGTCGTGGAGTCCGTCGCCGAGAACACCTCCGACGCCGTCGTGGGCGCGCTGGTGTGGGGTGCGGTGGGCGGGGTGCCGGGGCTGCTCGGGTTCCGGGCCGTCAACACCCTGGATGCGATGGTGGGTCACAAGTCGGCCCGCTTCCGGCGCTACGGCTGGGCCTCCGCCCGCCTCGACGACGTCGCCGGCTGGCCGGGGGCGCGGCTGACCGCCGTACTCGCCGCCGCGGCCGGGCCCGATCCCCGCGGCGCCCTGCGCGCCTGGCGGGCCGACGCGCGCAGGCATCCGAGCCCCAACGCCGGGCCCGTCGAAGCCTCGTTCGCGGGTGCGCTCGGTGTGCGGCTGGGCGGGACGCTGTCCTACGGCGGGCGCGTCGAACACCGGCCCGTCCTCAACGGGAACACCGGGCGGTCCGTCCAAATCACCGACATCGACCGGGCCGTACGGCTCTCCCGCCGCATCGGCCTGCTCGCGCTCGGCGTCTCCGTCGCCGCGCGCCGACTCGTGAAGGGACGTGCGAAGTGAGCGGTGGTCTCCTCGTCGCCGGCACCACCTCCGACGCCGGCAAGAGCGTCGTGACGGCCGGGATCTGCCGGTGGCTGGTGCGCCGGGGCGTCAAGGTCGCGCCCTTCAAGGCGCAGAACATGTCCCTCAACTCGTTCGTGACGCGTCAGGGCGCGGAGATCGGGCGGGCGCAGGCCATGCAGGCCCAGGCCTGCCGGATCGAGCCGACCGCGCTGATGAACCCCGTGCTGCTCAAGCCCGGTGGTGAGCGCAGCAGCCAGGTGGTGCTGCTGGGCCGGCCGGTGGGCGAGATGAGCGCACGCGGCTACCACGGAGGGCGCCAGCAGCAGTTGCTGGGCACGGTCCTGGACTGTCTGGCCGAGTTGCGGGGCACATATGACGCGGTGATCTGTGAGGGGGCGGGTTCGCCCGCGGAGATCAATCTGCGGCGGACCGACATCGTGAACATGGGGATCGCGCGGGGCGCGCGGCTGCCCGTGCTCGTCGTCGGCGACATCGACCGGGGCGGTGTCTTCGCCTCCTTCTTCGGCACGGTCGCCCTGCTCTCGCCCGAGGACCAGGAGCTGGTCGCCGGGTTCCTGGTGAACAAGTTCCGGGGGGACGTCTCCCTGCTGGAGCCGGGCCTGGACATGCTGCACGGGCTCACCGGGCGGCGCACGTACGGGGTCCTGCCCTTCCGGCACGGGCTCGGCATCGACGAGGAGGACGGACTGCGGGTGTCCCTGCGGGGCACGGTCCGGGAGTCGTCCGTGGCTCCCCCGGTCGGCGAGGACGTCCTGCGGGTCGCCGTCTGCGCCATCCCGCTCATGTCGAACTTCACGGACGTGGACGCGCTGGCCGCCGAACCGGGCGTCGTGGTCCGGTTCGTGGACCGGCCGGAGGAACTGGCGGACGCCGACCTCGTGGTGATCCCGGGGACGCGCGGGACCGTACGGGCGCTGCAGTGGCTGCGCGAGCGCGGGCTCGCGGACGCGCTCGTTGGGCGGGCCCGCGAAGGCCGCCCGGTCCTCGGCATCTGCGGCGGCTTCCAGATCCTCGGCGAGCACATCGAGGACGACGTCGAGTCGCGGGCCGGCGCGGTCCCCGGGCTCGGTGTGCTGCCCGTGCGGGTGCGGTTCGCCCGCGAGAAGACCCTGACGCGGCCCACCGGCAAGGCCCTCGGCGAGCACGTCGAGGGGTACGAGATCCACCACGGGGTCGCCGAGGTGACGGGCGGCGACCCGTTCTTCTGCGACGACGCAGGCCGCAGCCTGGACGGCTGCCGGGTCGGCCAGGCCTGGGGCACCCACTGGCACGGCTCGCTGGAGTCGGACGGCTTCAGGCGGGCCTTCCTCGGGGAGGTGGCGGCCGCCGCGGGCCGCCGCTTCGTACCGGCCCCCGACACCTCGTTCGCCGCGCTGCGCGAGGAGCAGCTCGACCGGCTCGGCGACCTGATCGAACAGCACGCGGACACGGACGCGCTCTGGCGGCTCATCGAGTCGGGCGCGCCGCAAGGACTGCCTTTCATTCCACCGGGAGCGCCCGCATGAGCACAGTGTTGTTGTTGTCGACCGCCGACACCGATCTGCTGGCGGCCCGCGCCTCCGGCGCCGCGTACCGGATCGGCAACCCGACCCGGGTGGACGTGGCCGCCGAGCTGCCCGGCCTTGTCGAGGGCGCGGACCTCGCCGTGGTACGGCTGCTGGGCGGCAAGCGCGCCTGGGAGGACGGACTCGCCGCGTTGCGGGCGTCCGGGATCCCGACCGTGCTGCTGGGCGGCGAGGCCGTGCCGGACGCCGAGCTGATGGCCGAGTCGTCCGTTCCGGCGGGTGTCGTGGCGGAGGCGCTGAAGTACCTGGTCGAGGGCGGGCCCGCGAACCTGACCGAGCTGGCCCGGTTCCTGTCCGACACCGTGCTGCTCACCGGTGAGGGGTTCGAGGAGCCGCAGAAGATGCCGGAGTACGGGGTGCACGGCGAGCGTGCCCTCGTCGAGGGCCGCCCCACCGTCGGCGTGCTCTTCTACCGGGCCCACGAGCTGAGCGGAAACACCGCCTTCGTCGACACGCTGTGCGACGCGATCGAGGCGCACGGCGCCAACGCCCTGCCCGTGTACTGCGGTTCCCTGCGCGGTGCGGACGCCGGGCTGTACGAGATCCTCGGCCGGACCGACGCCCTGGTCGCCACCGTCCTCGCCGCCGGCGGCACGCACGCCTCGCAGGCCTCGGCGGGCGGCGACGAGGAGGCCTGGGACATCGGGGCCCTCGCCGATCTGGACGTCCCTGTGCTGCAGGGGCTCTGCCTCACCTCCTCGCAGGCCGCCTGGGACGAGTCGGACGCCGCCCTGTCCCCCATGGACGCGGCGATGCAGGTCGCCATCCCGGAGTTCGACGGGCGCCTGATCACGGTGCCGTTCTCCTTCAAGGAGCAGGGCCCGGACGAGGTCCCGGTGTACGTCGCCGACCCCGAGCGGGCCGGGCGCGTGGCCGGAATCGCCGTACGGCACGCGCGGCTCGGGCACAAGGCGAACGCCGACAAGAAGCTCGCGCTCGTCTTCACCGCGTACCCGACCAAGCACTCGCGGGTCGGCAACGCGGTCGGCCTCGACACGCCCGCGTCCGCGGTGCGTGTCCTGGACGCCCTGAAGGAGGCCGGGTACGCCCTCACCGACTACCCGGACAACGGCGACGAGTTGATCCACCGGCTCATCGGGGCCGGCGGGCACGATGTCGAGTGGCTCACCGAGGAGCAGCTGGCCGCGGCGCCCGCCCGCGTGCCCCTGGCCGACTACCGGGCCTGGTTCGACAGGCTCGATCCGGAGCTCAGGGACGCCATGCTCGAGGCGTGGGGCGAACCGCCGGGCAGCCTGTACGTGGACGGCGACGACATCGTGCTGGCCTCCCTGCAGTTCGGGAACGTCGTCGTGATGATCCAGCCGCCGCGCGGCTTCGGCGAGAACCCGATCGCGATCTACCACGATCCGGACATGCCGCCCTCGCACCACTACATGGCGGCCTACCGCTGGCTGGAGGCCGCGACGTCCGAGGGGGGCTTCGGGGCCGACGCGATCGTGCACATGGGCAAGCACGGCACGATGGAGTGGCTGCCGGGCAAGGGGCTCGGCCTCTCCCGGGGCTGCGCGCCGGACGCCGTCCTCGGCGATCTCCCGCTGATCTACCCGTTCATCGTCAACGACCCCGGCGAGGGCACCCAGGCCAAGCGGCGCGGGCACGCCACGGTGGTCGACCACCTCGTGCCGCCGATGGCGCGTGCCGACACCTACGGCGACCTGGCCAAGCTGGAGCAGCTGCTGGACGAGTACGCGCTCGTCTCCGACCTGGACCCGTCGAAGGCACCGGCGGTGCGGGCGCAGATCTGGACCCTGGTCAAGGCGGCCGAGCTGCACCACGACCTGCACGTGGACGAGCAGCCGGGCGACGACGACTTCGACGAGTTCGTCATGCACATCGACGGCTATCTGTGCGAGATCAAGGACGTGCAGATCCGGGACGGTCTGCACATCCTGGGCGGCGGGCCGGTCGGCGAGCCGCGGGTGAACCTGGTCCTCGCCGTGCTGCGCGCCTCCCAGGTGTGGGGCGGGCAGGCGAACGCCCTGCCGGGGCTGCGGGCCTCGCTGGCCGAGCACTTCGGGCTCGTGGAGAAGGAGTTGCTCGCCGAGCCGGGCGCGCCGGTGAAGGTGCCGGTCGAGCTGACGGACCTGGTCGAGGGGCCGTCCCGTACGGCCGCCGACGCGATCGACCTGCTGGAGCAGCTGTGCCGGCGGATCGCGGAGGGCATGGAGGCCCGCGGCTGGACGGTGGCCGAGAGCGCGCCGCTGGTCCGCGAGGTCCTGGGCACCGGACTCCCGGACGCGGTGGCCGTGGTGGAGTTCGCCTGCACCGAGGTGGTTCCGCGTCTCGCCCGCACGACCGACGAGATCGGGCACATCCTGCGCGCGCTGGACGGCGGTTACGTCCCGGCGGGCCCGTCCGGTTCGCCGACCCGCGGCCTTGTCAACGTGCTGCCGACCGGTCGCAACTTCTACTCCGTCGACCCCAAGGCCATCCCCTCCCGGCTGAGCTGGGAGGTCGGCCAGTCGCTCGCCGACTCCCTGGTACAGCGGTATCTGCAGGACACCGGGGAGTACCCGAAGTCGGTCGGCCTCACGGTCTGGGGCACCTCGGCGATGCGCACCCAGGGCGACGACATCGCCGAGATCCTGGCGCTGCTGGGCTGCCGCCCGGTCTGGGACGACGCCTCGCGCCGGGTGACGGGCTTCGAGGTGATTCCCCTGGCCGAGCTGGGCCGGCCGCGCATCGACGTCACGGTCCGCATCTCCGGCTTCTTCCGGGACGCGTTCCCGCATGTGGTCGGGCTGATCGACGACGCGGTGCGGTCGGTGGCCGAACTGGACGAGCCCGCCGGGCAGAACTTCGTGAAGGCGCACGCCGACGAGGACACCGCCGGGCACGGTGACCGGCGGCGCGCGACGGCCCGTGTCTTCGGCTCGAAGCCGGGGGCGTACGGCGCCGGTCTGCTGCCGCTGATCGACGCCCGCAACTGGCGCTCCGACGCCGACCTCGCCGAGGTGTACGCGGTGTGGGGCGGGTACGCGTACGGGCGCGGGCTCGACGGGCGGGCGGCACGCGGGGACATGGAGACCGCGTTCAAGCGGATCGCGGTCGCCGCGAAGAACGTCGACACCCGCGAGCACGACCTGGTCGACGCCGACGACTACTTCCAGTACCACGGCGGCATGGTCGCCATGGTCCGCCACCTGACCGGCGCCAACCCCGAGGCCTACGTCGGCGACAGCGCCGTACCCGACCAGGTGAGGACGCGCACGCTCGGCGAGGAGACGCACCGCGTCTTCCGGGCCCGCGTGGTCAACCCGCGCTGGATGGCGGCCATGCGCCGGCACGGCTACAAGGGCGCCTTCGAGATGGCGGCGACCGTGGACTACCTGTTCGGCTACGACGCGACGGCGGGCGTGGTCGACGACTGGATGTACGAGAAGCTCAGCGCGGAGTACGTCTTCGACCCGGAGAACCGGGACTTCATGAAGAAGTCCAACCCGTGGGCCCTGCGCGGGATCACCGAGCGGCTCCTCGAGGCGGCGGACCGCGGGCTGTGGGCCGAGCCGGACGCGGACACGCTGGAGCGGCTGCGCGCCACCTATCTGGAGCTGGAAGGCGACTTGGAGGGCGACGAGAAGTGAGTACCCCGTTTCCGTTCACGGCCGTCGTCGGCCAGGACGACCTGCGGCTCGCGCTGCTGCTGAACGCCGTGTCGCCGGCGGTCGGCGGTGTGCTGGTGCGCGGCGAGAAGGGCACTGCCAAGTCGACGGCGGTGCGGGCCCTTTCCGCGCTGCTGCCGGAGGTGTCCGTGGTCCCCGGGTGCCGTTTCTCCTGTGACCCGGCGGCGCCGGACGCGTCCTGTCCGGACGGGCCGCACGAGGCCGGGGCCGGTGCGTCGCGGCCCGCGCGGATGGTCGAGCTGCCGGTCGGCGCCTCCGAGGACCGGCTGGTCGGCGCGCTCGACATCGAGCGGGCGCTCGCCGAGGGCGTGAAGGCGTTCGAGCCGGGCCTGCTGGCCGACGCGCACCGCGGGATCCTCTACGTGGACGAGGTCAACCTCCTCCACGACCACCTGGTCGACCTGCTGCTGGACGCGGCGGCCATGGGCGCCTCCTACGTCGAGCGGGAGGGTGTCTCGGTACGGCACGCGGCCCGGTTCCTGCTCGTCGGCACGATGAACCCGGAAGAGGGCGAGCTGCGGCCGCAGCTGCTCGACCGGTTCGGGCTGACCGTGGAGGTCGCGGCCTCGCGCGAGCCCGACCAGCGGGTGGAGGTCGTACGGCGCAGGCTGGCCTACGACGACGACCCGGCCGGGTTCGCCGCGCGGTGGGCGCAGGAGGAGGCCGCCGTGCGGCAGCGGATCGTGGCGGCGCGGCAGTTGCTGCCACAGGTACGGCTGGGCGACGGGGCGCTCAGGCAGATCGCGGCCACCTGCGCGGCCTTCGAGGTCGACGGCATGCGCGCCGACATCGTGATGGCACGTACGGCGACCGCGCTGGCCGCGTGGGCCGGGCGGACCGATGTGCTCGCCGAGGACGTGCGGCAGGCCGCGCTGCTCGCGCTGCCGCACCGGCGGCGGCGGAACCCCTTCGACGCGCCGGGTCTTGACGAGGACAAGCTGGACGAGACGCTGGAGCAGTTCTCCGGCGAGAGCGACGACGATCCGGACCCCGACGGGCCCGGCGGCGGCGGGCGTCCGGCGCCCGACAGCGGCCCGCAGGACGACGGCGGCGGCGCCGCTCGGCCCGAGACCGGTGAGGGCGGTCAGCCGCAGGCCTCCGGCGCCGAGGAGCAGCAGGCCGTACGGGCGGCCGAACCGTTCCGTACGAAGGTGCTGAGCGTGCCGGGCCTCGGTGAGGGTGCCGCCGGGCGGCGCTCGCGGGCGCGGACCGAACACGGGCGCACCACCGGGGCCCGCAGGCCCCGGGGCACGCTGACCAAGCTGCACCTGGCGGCCACCGTGCAGGCCGCCGCCCCGCACCAGCGGGCGCGCGGGCGGTCCGGGCCGGGGCTGGTGCTGCGCCGGGACGATCTGCGGCAGGCGACGCGGGAGGGGCGCGAGGGCAACCTCGTGCTGTTCGTGGTCGACGCCTCCGGGTCGATGGCGGCGCGGCAGCGGATGAGCGCCGTCAAAGGTGCTGTCCTGTCCCTGCTCCTTGACGCCTATCAGCGGCGGGACAAGGTGGGTCTGGTGACCTTCCGGGGCGCCGCGGCGGACGTCGCGCTGCCGCCGACCTCGTCCGTGGACGCGGCGGCGGCCCGGCTCCAGTCGCTTCCGACGGGCGGTCGTACCCCGCTCGCGGCCGGACTGCTCAAGGCGCACGAGGTGCTGCGGGTGGAGCGGCTGCGGGATCCGGCGCGGCGGGCGCTGGTCGTGGTGGTGACCGACGGGCGGGCCACCGGCGGCCCCGAGCCGGTCGCACTGGCGGGCCGGGCGGCCCGGCTGTTCGCGGCCGAGGGTGTCGCCTCGGTGGTCGTGGACTGCGAGTCGGGGCCGGTGCGGCTCGGGCTCGCCGGGCAGCTCGCGGGTGAGCTGGGCGGCACGGCCGTCACGCTGGACGAGCTGCGGGCCGACTCGATCGCCGGGCTGGTCAGGGACGTGCAGGGGACTTCGAGGAGGGCCGCGTAATGCCGCAGGGACAGCCGAGTGTGGTGCCGGACGACGGGCTGACGACCCGGCAGCGGCGCAACCGGCCGCTGGTCGTGGTGCACACCGGGATCGGCAAGGGCAAGTCGACGGCCGCCTTCGGCCTGGCGCTGCGCGCCTGGAACCAGGGCTGGCCGATCGGGGTGTTCCAGTTCGTCAAGTCGGCGAAGTGGAAGGTCGGCGAGGAGAACGCGCTGCGGGTGCTCGGCGCCTGTGGCGAGGGCGGGACCGTCGACTGGCACAAGATGGGCGAGGGCTGGTCGTGGGTCCAGCGCGACATCCAGGGTGACAACGCGACCAACGAGGAGAAGGCCCGGGAGGGCTGGGAGCAGGTCAAGCGGGACCTGGCCGCCGAGACGTACCGGCTGTACGTGCTGGACGAGTTCGCGTACCCCATGCACTGGGGGTGGGTGGACACGGACGAGGTCGTGGAGGTGCTGCGGAACCGGCCGGGGACGCAGCATGTGGTGATCACCGGGCGGAACGCGCCCGAGAAGCTGGTGGACTTCGCCGACCTCGTCACCGACATGTCCAAGGTCAAGCACCCCATGGACGTGGGGCAGAAGGGCCAGAAGGGCATCGAGTGGTGAGTTCCGTCCCCCGGCTGGTCATCGCCGCGCCGTCGTCCGGCAGCGGCAAGACCACCGTCGCCACGGGGCTGATGGCCGCGTTCGCCGCGCGGGGGCTAGTCGTGTCCCCGCACAAGGTCGGACCGGACTACATCGACCCCGGGTATCACACGCTCGCGACCGGGCGGGTGGGGCGCAACCTGGACGCGTACCTGTGCGGGCCGGAGCTGGTCGCTCCGCTGTTCCTGCACGGGGCGCAGGGGTGTGACCTCGCGGTCGTCGAGGGTGTGATGGGGCTGTACGACGGGGCCGCGGGCGAGGGGGAACTCGCGTCCACGGCCCATGTCGCCAAACTGCTCGGGGCGCCGGTGGTGCTGGTCGTGGACGCGTCGTCGCAGTCCCGGTCGGTGGCGGCGCTGGTGCATGGGTTTGCTTCCTGGGATCCGCAGGTGCGGATCGGGGGCGTGATCCTGAACAAGGTGGGGTCGGACCGGCACGAGTCGCTGTTGCGGGAGGCGCTGGATGCCTCCGGGGTGCCTGTGCTCGGGGTGTTGCGGCGGGTGCCTCAGGTGGATACGCCGTCTCGGCATCTGGGGTTGGTGCCGGTTGCCGAGCGGCGTTCGGCTGCGGTCGAGGCCGTTGCTGCGATGGCTGCGCAGGTGTCGCGTGGTTGCGACCTGGCCGCGCTGGAAGCACTTGCCCGTGCTGCCGGTCCCGTACCAGGGGGCTCCGCCCCCTGGACCCCCGCCTCGCCCACCCCCCACCCGACTCGGTCGGCCGAGAAGCAAGCCAACCCGGCTCGGGCGGGTGCGGGGCGGGGGCCTGTCGTTGCGGTTGCCGGTGGGGCCGCCTTCACCTTCTCCTACGCCGAGCACACCGAGCTGCTCACCGCCGCCGGTGCCGAAGTGGTCACCTTCGATCCGCTGCGGGACGAGCAACTGCCCGAAGGGACGGCAGGGTTGGTCATCGGGGGCGGATTCCCCGAGGTCTACGCCGGTGAGCTGTCCGCCAACGAGCCGCTCCGCAAGGCGATCGCCGAGCTGGCCCTCTCCGGTGCTCCCGTGGCCGCCGAATGCGCCGGGCTGCTCTACCTCTGCCGGGAGCTGGACGGCCGGCCCATGTGCGCGGTCCTGGACGCCACCGCGCGGATGACGGAACGGCTCACGCTGGGCTACCGGGACGCGGTGGCCGTCGGGGACAGTGTGCTGGCGGTCGCGGGCACGCGGATGCGCGGGCACGAGTTCCATCGCACGGTCGTCGAGCCCGGCGCCGGTGCGGCTCCCGCCTGGGGTCTGCGGACCCCGGTACGGCGGGTCGAAGGTTTTGTACAGCAGGGTGTGCACGCGAGTTATCTGCACACGCACTGGGCGTCCGAGCCCGGTGCGGCCCGTCGGTTCGTGGAGAGGTGCCGGACGTCATGAGCAGCAGGCTGGTCGGTGTCGGGGTCGGTCCCGGTGACCCGGAGCTGGTGACCGTCAAGGGGGTCAACGCGCTGCGCGCGGCCGAGGTCGTCGTCGTCCCCGTGATGGACACCGGGGAGCGGGGGCGGGCCGAGGCGACCGTGTTGCACTACGTGCCCGCGGAGAAGGTCGTCCGGGTGGTGTTCGCGCTGAACGAGCGGACCGACCGGGCGCGCCGGGAGGCGGCCTGGGACGCGGCGGGCGAGCGGGTCGCGGGGCTGCTGCGCGCGCACGGCTCCGTCGCCTTCGCCACCATCGGGGATCCGAACGTGTACTCGACGTTCACCTATCTCGCGCAGACCGTCGCGGAGCTGGTGCCGGGCACCGTGGTGGAGACCGTGCCCGGGATCACCGCCATGCAGGACCTGGCCGCGCGGTCGGGGGCCGTGCTCACCGAGGGCACCGAGCCGCTGACGCTGGTGCCGGTGACGGCGGGGGCTGCCGTGCTCAAGGAGGCGCTGGCCGGGCCGGGGACCGTCGTGGCGTACAAGTTCGGGCGGCAGGCCGCCGAGGTCGCCGAGGCGCTGCGGGAGACCGGGCGGATCGGGGACGCCGTGTGGGGGTCGGCGCTGGGGCTGCCGGAGGAGTCGGTGCGGCCGGCCGCAGAGCTGGACGGGGAGCCGCTGCCGTACCTCTCGACGCTGATCGCGCCGCCGCGGCGTGACAGCGGGCGGGGCGGGAAGCTGTGAGAGGGCCCGTGCGGTCAGCCGCCGGAGATGCCGACCACCAGCCAGATGAAGGCCGCGCCCGCCACCGTGCACAGCAGGGTGGAGCGGGCCGGGTGCTCGTGGTGGGCCTCGGGGAGGATCTCTGCGGCGGCGAGGTAGAGCAGTACGCCGCCGAAGAGACCGAGATAGCCGCCGAGAACCGGTTCCGGGATGTGGAAGAAGACGGTCGACAGGGCGCCCGCGAGGGGGGCGCAGGCGTCGGCGACCAGCATGCCTATCGCCCGGCGGCGCTCGTTGCCGTACAGGCTCGTGATGGTGAAGGTGTTGAAGCCGTCGGCGAAGTCGTGTGCGATCACGGCGAGCGCGACGGACGCGCCCATGCCACCGCCCACCTGGAAGGCCGCGCCGATCGCCACGCCGTCCATGGCGCTGTGGCCGACCATCGCGGCGGCCGCCGTCAGGCCCACCTCGGGCGCCCGGTGGTTGTGCTCGGCCCCGCCGTGGGCCGCCTGGCGCGCGGCCAGCGTGCGTTCCACCAGATGGGCCACCAGGAAGCCGGCCACGAACAGCAGCAGCGCAGCGGGTACGCCGAAGATCTCGCGGTCGGCCGCGTGCAGCGCCTCCGGCAGCAGATCCAGGCCGACCACGCCGAGCATCAGACCGCCGGCCAGTCCCAGGACGAGATGGCGACGGTCGGTCACGCGCTGTGCCGTCCAGCCGCCGGCCAGCGTCATCAGGAACGCGCCGAGCGCGACAAAGACCGCCATAGGCCCTTGCTATCCGATGGAAGCGCCTTCGCGCACATCCAGCGCCTTCCGCATTCCCCCAGACCCTGACATTCCACCCCCTTACGCCTTGCGTTTCCGTACGAGAGGACCCCTTCCCATGGCCGATGCCCCCACCGGCAAGGTGACGTTCGTCGGTGCCGGCCCCGGCGCCGCCGATCTGCTGACGTTCCGCGCCGCGCGCGCGATCGCCGAGGCCGACGTGGTGATCTGGGCCGCGAGCCTGGTCCAGGCGGAGGTCCTGGAGCATGCGCGCGAGGACGCGGAGATCCTGGACTCGGCGGCCATGTCCCTGGAGGACGTCGTCGCCGTGTACGAGCGGGCCCGCACCGAGGGGCTGAAGGTGGCCCGTATCCACTCCGGCGACCCGGCGCTGTGGGGCGGCACGCAGGAGCAGGTGGACCGGTGCGCCGAGATCGGGATCGGGACGGAGATCGTGCCCGGTGTCTCGTCCTTCTCCGCCGTCGCCGCGCTCGCGCAGCGCGAGCTGACCGTCCCGGAGGTCGCCCAGTCCGTGATCCTGACCCGGCTGGGCGGCGGCAAGACGCCGATGCCGCCCGGCGAGGAGGTGCGCGAGTTCGCCCGCCACGGCACCACCATGGCGGTCTTCCTGTCGGCGGCGCGCAGCGGCCAGCTGGTGCGCGAGCTGCTGGAGGGCGGCTACCCGACGGACACCCCCGTGGTCGTCGCGTACCAGGCGACCTGGCCCGAGGAACTGGTCGTGAAGTGCACGGTCGGCACGCTGGAGGAGACGGTCAAGGAGCACAAGCTCTGGAAGCACACGCTCTTCCTGGTCGGCCCGGCGCTGGACGCCCACGGGACGCGCTCGCACCTGTACCACCCCGGTCACTTCCACGGGTACCGCAAGGCCGACCCCGAGGCGCGCCGGGCGCTGCGCGAACGGGGTGCGAGCAGTTGATCACCGTCGTCGGTACGGGAACGGGCACACCGGTCCCCCAGGACGTCCTCGCCGGGGCCGCTCTGGTCGTCGGCGGGCGGCGCCATCTGGACGCCGTGCGGCTGCCCGAGGGCACGGAGCGGGTCGTGCTCGGGCCGCTGGGACCCGCCCTGGACGTGATCGGGGAGTACGTCGGCAAGGAGCTGCCGGTACTCGTGCTGGCCTCCGGGGATCCCGGGTTCTTCGGGATCGTGCGGGTGCTGGCCGAGCGGTTCGGGGCCGGGCGGCTGGACGTGCGGCCCGGGGTGTCGTCGGTGGCCACCGCGTTCGCACGGATCGGGCTGCCCTGGGACGACGCGGTCGTGGTCAGTGCGCACGGGCGGGACCTGCGCACGGCCGTCAACGTGTGCCGGGCGCACCCGAAGGCGGCCGTGCTGACCGGGCCGGGCGCGGGCCCCGCCGAGCTGGGGGCCGCGCTCGGCGCGGGCCGTGTCCTCGTCGTGGCGAGCGCGCTCGGCGATCCGGAGCGCGAGCGCGTGGAGCGGGTGACGCCCGCCGAGGCGGCGGCCCGGGACTGGGGTACGGCGGTGAGCGTGGTGCTGTGCCTGGACGAGGAGCGGGCGCTCGGTGCCGTGCGCACGGTCGCGGGGGTGCCCGGGCGGCCGGCCGGCTGGGCCCTGGACGAGAGCGAGTTCGTGCACCGGGACTCGATGATCACCAAGTTCGAGGTGCGGGCCCTGGCACTCGCCCGGCTCGGGCCGCGCCCGGGCGACCTGGTGTGGGACGTCGGCGCGGGCTCGGGTTCGGTGGCCGTGGAGTGCGCACGGCTCGGCGCGGCCGTGGTCGCCGTCGAGAAGGCCGCGGACGGGGTGGAGCGGATCCGTGCCAACGCACACGCCCACGGTGTCGACGTGGACGTGGTGCACGGCGCGGCACCGGCCGCGCTGGAGGGGCTCGACGATCCCGACGCCGTGTTCGTCGGCGGCGGGGGGCGCGAGCTGCCCGCCGTCGTGGGCGCCTGCGCACGCCGGGCGCGGCGGACCGTCGTCGTCGCGATGGCCGCACTCGACCGGGTGCCGGCGGCGCGCGAGGCGCTGACGGGTGCCGGGTTCACCTGTGACGGGGTGCTGGTGCAGTCGTCGCGGCTGGCGCCGCTGCCGGGGGACGTGACCCGGCTGGCGGCGACCAATCCCGTTTTCCTGCTGTGGGGCGTCAGAGCCCCGTCCTCCAGTGAAGGAGTAGCTCAGTGATCGGCCTCATTTCCGCCACCGCGGCGGGGGCGGCGGCGCGCGACCGGCTGGCCGCGGCCTGGCCGGACCGCACGCGGGTGTACGACGGCCCGGTCGGGGAGGCCGTCCGGGCCGCGTTCGCCGACTGCGAGCAGTTGGTGTGTTTCCTGGCGACGGGCGCGACCGTACGGCTGCTCGCGCCGCTGCTCGGCGACAAGGCGGCGGACCCGGGCGTGGTGTGCGTCGACGAGGGCGGCCGGTTCGCGGTGTCGCTGGTCGGCGGGCACGGCGGCGGCGCCAACGAACTCGCCCGCGAGGTGGGCGCGTTGCTGGGGGCCGAGCCGGTGGTGACGACCGCGACGGACGCGGTGGGGCTGCCGGGCCTGGACACCCTCGGTCTCCCGTACGAGGGGTCGGTGGCGACGGTGTCGCGGGCCCTGCTGGACGGCGAGGCGGTCGTCCTGGAGGCCGAGGTGCCGTGGCCGCTGCCGCCGCTGCCGACCGCGCCGCAGGGGCCGTACACGATCCGGCTCACGGACCGGGCCGTCACGCCGGGCGAGCAGGAGGTGCTGCTCCGGCCGCCGTCCCTGGTGGTCGGGGTCGGCGCCTCCAGGGGCGCGCCGGCCGAGGAGGTGCTCGGGCTGGTCGAGGAGGCGCTCGGGGAGGCGGGGCTGTCGGCCCTGTCGGTGGCCGAACTCGCCACCGTGGACGCCAAGTCCGAGGAGCCCGGCATCGTCGCCGCCGCCGAGCGGCTGGGGGTGCCCCTGGTGACGTACCCGGCCGAGGAGCTGGCGGCCGTGGCGGTGCCCCACCCCTCCGACGCGCCGCTCGCGGCCGTCGGCACCCCGTCCGTCGCCGAGGCGGCCGCGCTGGTGCGTGGCGGTGAACTCCTCGTGCCCAAGCGGAAGTCCGTACGGGCGGACGGGCAGCCCGCGATGGCGACCTGCGCCGTCGTACGGCGTCAGGGGCGCGGGCGGCTCGCGGTGGTCGGTCTCGGCCCGGGCGCCCGCGACCTGCTCACCCCGCGTGCGGAGGCCGAACTGCGCCGGGCCTCGGTGCTGGTGGGGCTCGACCAGTACGTCGACCAGATCCGCGACCTGCTGCGGCCCGGCGCCCGGGTGCTGGAGTCGGGGCTCGGCGCGGAGGAGGAGCGGGCCCGCACGGCGGTCGCCGAGGCCCGCAAGGGGCATGCGGTGGCGCTGATCGGCAGCGGGGACGCGGGCGTGTACGCCATGGCCTCCCCCGCGCTCGCCGAGGCGTCCGACGACATCGACGTGGTCGGCGTGCCGGGCGTGACGGCCGCGCTGGCGGCCGGGGCGATCCTGGGCGCGCCGCTGGGCCACGACCACGTGTCGATCAGCCTGTCCGACCTGCACACGCCGTGGGAGGTCATCGAGCGGCGGGTGCGGGCGGCGGCCGAGGCGGACATCGTGGTCACCTTCTACAACCCGCGGTCCCGGGGCCGCGACTGGCAGCTGCCCGAGGCGCTCACGATCCTCGCCGGGCACCGGGAGCCGACGACGCCCGTCGGTGTCGTCCGCAACGCCTCGCGGCCGGACGAGTCGAGCCGGCTGACGACACTGGCCGCGCTCGACCCGGCGACGGTCGACATGATGACGGTCGTGACCGTGGGCAACACGGCGACCCGGGACGTCGCGGGGCGCATGGTGACCCCGCGCGGCTACCGCTGGCAGGAGGCCACATCGACGAGCGGCTCCGCCGCAGGGCAGGAGGACGCCCGGTGAACCCGGAGGCCCGTGTGGTCCATCCCATCGAGCAGGAGTCCTTCCGGCGGCTGCGCACGCGGCTGGACACCTCGCACTTCCCGCCGCTGACCCGGGCGGTGGTGGAGCGGATCATCCACTCCGCCGCCGACCTGGAGTACGCGACCGACCTCGCCATGGACGAGGGCGATCTGGTCACGGCGCATGCCGCGCTGCACGCCGGGGCGCCCGTCGTCGTGGACGTGGAGATGGTCGCGGCCGGTATCACCCGGCGGGAGACCGTGTGCCGGCTGAAGGACGCCGTGTCCGGCCCCGGGCTGACGCGTTCGGCGCATGCCGTCCGGCTCGCGTACGAGCAGGTCGGTCCGGGCGCGCTGTGGGTGATCGGCTGTGCGCCGACCGCCCTGGAGGAGCTGCTGACGCTGGACGCCTCCCCCGCGCTCGTCATCGGCCTGCCGGTCGGTTTCGTCGGCGCGGCCGAGTCCAAAGAGGCGCTGCGCGCGAGCGGGCTGCCCGCCGTGAGCAACGTGTCCGAGAAGGGCGGGTCGGCGGTCGCCGCCGCCGCGCTCAACGCCCTGCTGTACCACCCCCTTTCGCATTCCGAGGAGCAATCGTGACCACCCCGCCGCCCGCCCTGCTCATCGCCGGTCACGGCACCCGGGACGAGGCCGGAGCCGAGGCGTTCCGCGACTTCGTACGGGAGCTGGGCCGGCGCCACCCGGACCTGCCCGTCGCGGGCGGCTTCATCGAGCTGTCCCCGCCGCCGCTGGGAGAGGCCGTCACCGAACTGGTCGAGCGGGGCGTACGACGGTTCGCGGCCGTCCCGCTGATGCTGGTCTCCGCCGGGCACGCCAAGGGGGACATCCCGGCGGCGCTGGCCCGCGAGAAGGAGCGGCACCCGGGGATCTCGTACACCTACGGGCGTCCGCTCGGTCCGCACCCGTCGCTGCTGAACGTGCTGGAGCGGCGGCTGGACGAGGCCCTCGGGGGCGGCGCCCGTACGCCCGAGGACCGGGCCGACGTGACCGTGCTGCTGGTGGGGCGGGGCTCCACCGACCCGGACGCCAACGCCGAGGTGCACAAGGCGGCGCGGTTGCTGTGGGAGGGACGCGGGTACGCCGGGGTGGAGACGGCGTTCGTGTCGCTGGCGGCTCCTGACGTGCCGAGCGGGCTCGACCGGTGCGTGAGGCTGGGGGCGCGCAGGATCGTCGTCCTCCCGTACTTCCTGTTCACCGGGATCCTGCCGGACCGGGTGCGGCAGCAGACGGAGGGCTGGGCGGCCGCGCACCCGGAGGTCGAGGTGCGCTCGGCGGACGTCATCGGGCCCGAGCCGGAGCTGCTGGACCTGGTGATGGAGCGGTACGAGGAGGCCGTCAAGGGCGATCTGCGCATGAACTGCGACTCCTGTGTGTACCGGATCGCGCTGCCGGGCTTCGAGGACAAGGTGGGGCTGCCGCAGCAGCCGCACTTCCACCCGGACGACGACGACCACCACCACGGGCACCATCACCATGGGGGGCACTCGCACAGCCATGCGCACTGAGGACACCGGGGGCACCGGAGACATCGGAGACGACCTGCGCCATCACGGGGACGTCGAGGTCCGTGACGACGGGGCCGGGCTGGTCGACCTCGCGGTCAACGTCCGCGCGGACACTCCGCCGGCCTGGCTGCGGGAGGAGATCACCCCGTCCCTGTCGTCGCTCGCGGCCTACCCGGACGGGCGGGCCGCACGGGCGGCGGTGGCGGCGCGGCACGGGCTGCCGGTGGAGCGGGTGCTGCTGACGGCCGGAGCGGCGGAGGCGTTCGTGCTGCTGGCACGGGCGCTGAAGGTGCGGCGGCCGGTGGTGGTGCATCCGCAGTTCACCGAGCCGGAGGCGGCGCTGCGGGATGCGGGGCACACCGTGGACCGGGTGCTGCTGCGGGAGGCGGACGGCTTCCGGCTCGATCCGGCGGCCGTCCCGGAGGACGCCGATCTCGTGGTGGTCGGGAACCCGACGAACCCGACGTCGGTGCTGCATCCGGCTGCCGCGATCGCCGGACTCGCCCGTCCGGGGCGGACCCTGGTGGTCGACGAGGCGTTCATGGACGCGGTGCCGGGTGAGCGGGAGGCGCTCGCCGGGCGCACCGATGTGCCCGGGCTCGTCGTGCTGCGGAGCCTGACCAAGACATGGGGACTGGCCGGGCTGCGGATCGGGTACGTGCTGGCTCCTTCGGAGATCATCGCCGAGTTGGAGCGGGCCCAGCCGTTGTGGCCGGTGTCGACGCCGGCGCTGGCCGCGGCCCGGGCGTGCATGGCGCCGCGGGCGTTGGCGGAGGCGGCGCATGCGGCGCACCGGATTGCCGCGGACCGGGCCCATCTGGTGGCGGGGCTGTCCGCGTTCGCGTCCCGCGGGGTGCGGGTGGCCGAGCCTGCGGAGGGACCGTTCGTGCTGGTCCGTATGCCCGATGCCGCTGGAGTACGGCGGCGGCTGCGGGGCCTGGGTTACGCGGTGCGGCGTGGGGACACGTTTCCGGGGCTCGGTGAGGGATGGGTGCGGGTGGCTGTGCGGGACCGGGCTACGGTGGGCGGGTTCTTGCAGGCACTGTCGGCTGCCCTGCCGTAGTTTTTCCAGCCCGCCCGTCCCGGTCAGCCGAAGAGGCACCGTCCAAGTCCCCCCGGCCTTCCTCGGCTGAGGAGGCACCGTCCCCAGCCGACTCGGCCGGCCTCGGCGGAAAAGGCACCGTCCCAGCCGGCTTTCGGCCCGCCTCGGCCGGGAACGCGCCGTCCGAGCCGACTCGGCCGGGACCGGTTGAAAAGGCGCCGTCCTGACCGACTCGGCCCGCCTCGGCCGAGAGGCGCCGTCCGTGGGGGCTTGGTCGGGACGGGCGGCGCCTGGGGGTCTGCCGCTCGTCAGCTCCTGCGGCGGCGTGCCACCGCCACCGCTCCGCCGCCCACCAGCACCAGCACCAGCGCGCCGCCCGCGATGTACGGCGTCGCCGGGTTGCCGCCCGTCTCCGCAAGGTCGGCACGGGAGCCCTGGGGCTTCGTGCCGGGAGCCGTGTCGGCCTTCGCGGGAGCGTCCTGGGGCTTGGTGCCGGCGGCCGGGTCGTGGCTCGGCACCGGGTGCCCGGTGGGCGGGGCCGAGGGCGACTCGCAGGTCGCCTTGGCCAGAGTGATCGTTCCTTCAACCTCGGCCACGTTGAGCCTCAACGGGTTGACGGAGACCTTGAGTTCGAGGGCGGTCGCGGCTGCCGTGCGGGATGTGCTGCTGCGCCGGGAGAGGTCGAGGCGGACCTCTCCGACGCCGGGCACCTTCACGTCGGTCGGCCCGCCGGCGGTCAGCGTGACGCGCTTGCCGAGGACCGTGACGGTGCCGAGGACGTTCGCGGCAGCGACCGGCCGCTTCCCCGCCGCACAGGTCGCCTTCGCGGTGACCGTGCCGACCTCCACGAGGGAGAGCAGGGGCAGGCCGGGGACGTGCAGCCTGGCGTGGGCGACGCGGACCGAGCCCTCGGCGAGCCTGCTGTTCACCGTGGCTCTGGACTGCGCGACCTCCGCGCCGAGGACCGTGAACGGCCTGCCGCCGTTCACGCCGTCGAGCCGGGCCGTCAGCGCGGTCTTCTCGGCGCTCTCGGGTGCCCGGACCTCGTCGAGGGTGACCGCGAGCGGGACGTTCACGGTCTTGTTGAGCAGGGACACGTCGAGCCCGGTACGAAGCACGACGGCGGAGGCGCGACCGTGGTCACCGGTCGCGTGCGCGGCGCCCGCGCCCAGGACCGCGGGACCTGCGGCCAGGGCGGTGACCGTCGCGACCGTGGCGAGACGGCGTGCGGGCATGCGGAAGTTCTTGCTGTTCAAGGCGGGGACCCCCAGACGGAACATGCTTGGGACCCGTCAACTTTGTACGCACTGTGGGTGAACGGTCAGCGATCCTGCGTTACTTCACTCCATCGTGGAGATTCCGCACGGGTTTTCGGAACACGGGGCACATGCGTTCCTCCGGCCCGCCCGGCGCATCCCCCCGCTACTCCACCACTCGGCCGTTCAGCACCACCCGGCGCGGCGCCGCCAGCACCCGCACGTCGGCCCGCGGGTCGGACTCGTACACCACCAGATCGGCCGGTGCACCCTCCTCCAGGCCCGGGCGGCCCAGCCAGGCCCGGGCGCCCCAACTGGTTGCCGACAGCGCCTCGACGGGCGGGATGCCCGCCGTGACGAGTTCGGCAACCTCTCCCGCCACCAGGCCGTGGGCCAGCGAGCCGCCCGCGTCCGTGCCGACGTAGACCGGGATGCCTGCGTCGTACGCGCCGCGCACGGTGTCGTAGCGCCGATCGTGGAGCCGGCGCATGTGCGCCGACCAGCGCGGGTACTTGGTCTCGCCGCCGGCCGCCAGCTGCGGGAACGTGGCGATGTTGACCAGGGTCGGGACGATCGCGACGCCACGCTCGGCGAACAGCGGGATCAGGTCCTCGGTGAGGCCGGTCGCGTGCTCGATGCAGTCGATGCCCGCCTCGACCAGGTCGCGCAGGGAACTCTCGGCGAAGCAGTGCGCGGTGACGCGGGCGCCGAGGCGGTGGGCCTCGGCGATCGCCGCCCCGAGCGCCTCGCGCGGCCAGCAGGCGGAGAGGTCGCCGAGGTCGCGGTCGATCCAGTCGCCGACCAGTTTGACCCAGCCGTCGCCGCGCCGGGCCTCCTGGGCGACGTACGCGACGAGGTCGTCCGGCTCGATCTCGTGGGCGTAGTTGCGCATGTAGCGGCGGGTGCGGGCGATGTGCCGGCCGGCCCGGATTATCTTCGGGAGGTCGTCGCGGTCGTCGACCCAGCGGGTGTCGGAGGGCGAGCCCGCGTCGCGGATCAGCAGGGTGCCGGTCTCCCGGTCGGTCAGCGCCTGCTTCTCGGCGGTGGCCGCGTCGACCGGGCCGTCCGCGCCCAGGCCCACATGGCAGTGGGCGTCGACCAGGCCGGGCAGGGCCCAGCCCTCGACGGTCCGGATGTCACGGACGCCGGCGGGGCGGTCGTAGGAGACGCGGCCCCCGACCACCCACAGCTCGTCGCGGACGTCCTCGGGTCCCGCGAGGACCCGGCCCTTCACGTGCAGCACCGCGTGATCGCTCATACCAGGCACCTTAGTGAGCCGGGGCCCGGTCCGGTGAGGGAGCCTGGCGGTTTGGTTCGGATCATCCGATCGTCGGTCCAGGCATGCCGTCGAGTGAAGCTTTCTCATCCTGATCGCCAGGCGGTCTCGATGGTGTGAACGGCGGCGACGGTCCGGCTGATCCGGTTCGGGCTGCAGCGGGCCTTGCGGAAGATCCACCATTGCTCTGGACGGGCGAGGGCTCGCTCGCCGGGTGCCCGCAGCCGAGCGTGGTCCCGGTTGAACCGGGCGCACTTCTCGGGTGGGTCGCGGCCGTAGGGGGTGCGGACCGTTGCGCCGGCCCCGCGGTACGCGCGGTCGGCGAGCACCAGGATCTGCCTGGTCAGGTCATGGTGGTGCAGCGCGTCCAGCAGGGTGGGAGCGTGATCGGCCAGGACGTCGACGGCCTCGGTCACATACCGGCCGACGGTGGCCGTGGAGACGCCGAACCCGACTCCCACCTGCTGCAGTGTCTCGTTCTTGCGCAGGTGCACCAGCACGAGGGCGGCTTGCCGGAAGCAGCTCAGCCGCCGCCAGCGCGAGCGCAGTTCACGCCTTCCGGCGCAGATGAGCCAGGAGACGTACTCGACGACCTCGTGCGGGACGTCGAGCATGGCTCGATACGGGACCAACAGGGCTCCGCTGTCCGGGCGTTGATGAGTGGGATCATCAGCCGGACGACCAGGAGCCCTGCCACGTCACGAACCCCCATCAGCCCCGAACCTCGGGACGAGAAGGGTTTCACTGAGGCGGCACGCCGGGGGCCAGGTGGATCTGCCGCTGGTCAGCGAGGCCTCCACGGTGGGCGGGGCGCCGCGAGAGTCATCGCGCCCGGGTCCTGCCGGACTCGACTAGTACTACGTACGACGCAGTATCGTATAACGTAGTAGTCGGGGGGGATGAAGGAGGTGCCTGATGCCGCGTCAACGGGACCGTGTCGGATGGGCGGAACCCGCGTTGCTGATCCTGGCCAGCCTGGCCGACGGCCCCAAGCACGGCTACGCGATCACCAAGGACGTCGAGGAGCAGACGTCCATCAGGCTGGGGCCGGGCACGTTGTATGCCGCCATCGCGCGGCTGGAGGAAAGCGGCCTGGTCGCGCCGCTGGACGAGGACGAGCGCCGGCGGCCCTACCGCATCACCGCGGAAGGCCAGACCGTGCTCGACGACAGGCTCCGGGCGATGGCTCGCTTCGCACGCACCGGGTTGACCCGACTGGGGGTGGCAAACGCGTGATCAACATGGCGGCCCGGGTGGCTCTGCGGTCATACCCTCCCTCGTTCCGGGAGCGCTACGGTTGCGAGCTCGAAGCACTGGTCGAGGACACCGGCGCCGGCCCGAGCATCGTCGCGGACCTTCTTGTCGGCGCGCTGCGGGCATGGCTTCGCCCGGTGATGCCCGAAGAGTCCGCCGAACGGCGCCGGCGCCGCATGCAGGCAAGCGTCGCCACCACCTGGGTCACCTGGTGCGCCGCACTGTATGCCCTGCCGATGCTGGGCTTCATCCTGTCCGAGGAACCCAGGCTGACTCCGGACCTGGTGCGCCGACTGCTCGACGTTGCTCAGTACGCCATGTACGGCGCTGGGCTCATCCTGCTGGCCGGCGCCCTCGCCCTCCTCGCGGAAACCTCCAGAACCGGCAACCGGGCCGCGTGGCGCCCGCTGGTGGCTCTTGCCCCGACGCTGCCCACGTGGCTGATCGCGCCGCTCCTCCTGGCGTACGCCTCCATCGACCCGATCTCCTATTGGGTCGGAGCCTTGGCGGTGCTCGGGCCGGCAGCGTTCCTCATCACCATGGCGGTGGCACCGGCCGTTGCCGTCACCCGGTGCCGACCATCTGCCAAGGTCTTGCGGCTGCTTGCCCTGTCCGGGGTTGCGGTGGCGTTCGCCGTGACGACGACAGGCATCGCCTGCGTCGCGGCGTTGACCATGAATACCGATGACGCGGCCCAGCTGGTCACGATGCCCATACTCGCCGTCACCGTTGCCGCTTCCACAGCAGCCCTGGTCAGCTCCGGTCGCGGCGCCAAGGCCGCACTCCACAAGGAGCACCCGGTGGATCTTGGTGGTGACGTGTGAGTGACGCTGCGATGCTCCCGCTCCAGGGCGTGCGACGAGTCCTTTTCGCTTTCTGGCCCGAGACGCCATCCGCCTGTCGTTCACGGGATCGTCAGGGGTCTGGCGCTTTCCGGACGACTGTCTGACCGATACGGGACCAACAGGGCTCCTGCGTCCGGGCGTTGATGAGTGAGATCACCAACCGAACGACCAGGAGCCCTGCCGCGTCACGCCCCCACCAGCCCATCGTCATCAGCCTTGAACCACAGGATGAGAAGGGTTCAGTGACGCACAGCGGGCTGGAATCGAGCCCTTGCTTCCCGACAATCGGCTGCGGATGCCGGCCGCCGACGGCACGTGGGAGCGGGTGTTCACCGCGGAGGCGGCGCCATGGGGCCACCTTCTCGGAGGGTCTTCCAGACTGTGGCGAGAGCCACGAGCTGCGCGAGGAAGAACGCCACCGAGGCAATACGCATCTGGTAGATGTACATGATGAGGCTTGCGCTGGTGGGCCAGTACCGCCGGTCGCTCTGGAATGTTTGCACATCCATGATCAAGCCGGTGAATGTCATCACCGACGTGAAGGTGGCAATAGTGGCAATCGCTCCCTGAACGCTCTGGCCGATGAGCCCACTGAGGAGCCAGTGAACACAGATGGGGATTGCGAACACGATAGCGACATAAAATGCCTTCGTCGGCCCGTGACGGCCGGGCAGGGTACGCCAGAGTGCACCGAGGAAGAAACCACCGACCACCCAGGTGATATGCACCAAGAAGATTTCTTGAACGACTGAAAGAAATCCGACCGAGTCTTGCACATTGGTTGCCCAAGCACTATTTCTGACCAAGTCGATCCAATACATCAGCCCGGTAGCAGGCAGGCCGACTACGCAGGCGATGATCGCACACCTGCAGGCATTTTCCCACCACGTGGCCATGGGGCCGCACGCGAAGGCTACGTCAATAGGCCTCACCCCTTCGGGCAAGCACTGGTCGAGCTGATCGATTTCCCGCTCGATCGATTCGCGAGTTACCGCAGGGTCGGCGGAGCTTCCCGAGCCGGCATGATGAAGCCGATCCTGGAGTTCCCGATAATGCCGCACCATGCGCAACACTTCTGATCGATCGGTCTCCGCAATTACTTGCCCCAGGGGGCGGTCGCCTGCGGAGGGTTGCTGCAGTACCGCCTTGGCCCCCGAAAAGGAGAGCAGCGCCCAGGCGGAGAAAAGACCGAGAATCAAGGTGAGAATGTAGCCAGAGATTCCGAAGTACTGATTGAAACCGGGAAGCACGACCAGCACAAAGAGAACCACGAGGATAAACTTCTCCGACTCGGTCGGCGTGAACGAACTCCCCTCCTTTCGTTCGGTGCGGCATACGCGAAGGGCTCCGAACAGCGCCAGCGTAGTCAAGGCGAGCGAGACGCAATCCGACAGAATCGGCAGTGCACGCCCCGGGAAGTCCCACCACCACAAATCGTATTGTGCATGCAGGCTGTACGTGTAGGTCGACCATTTGGTATCAGCAAGCCAGCTAATTCGATCCCAGTCTCGCCAAAAGGCAAGAAATACCCACAGGATGGTCAGCACCGAAAAACCAGCAGAAATCGCTGCCGCGGGCCATGACAGTGGCCCACCCACATTCATTAACAGGACCCGTCGCCCGGCCGAGATTGCACCCACACAGACCACGAAAATCGCCGCCACATACGCGATCATCACAAGCCAGGACCCGGTCGAGGAAAGCACAACATCACTTACGGGCAACAGTGCATATTCTGACACTTCAGAAGCGATGGAAATACCGGCAATAGCGAAGACCAGCAGGCAAGCAACGGCAACCAAGGACTTCTGCGGCTTCCCGAAGAGGCACAAAATGAGCCCGACGAGCATCAGTGAGAACAAGTACATGGTCGTCGAGTAGTCATGGAACCACGAAAAACGATCGACCACGAAGCGAAAAATATTGTCACCCATGTAGACGAGCACCCCGAGGAACACCTGCAGGAACGCCAATGAGCGCATTGTCGCGAAGGTCTTTTCCTCGTCACCGGTCGGATGTTCCCCAGCCCCCTGTCGAAGCCTTCTGGCCGCGACGAGCAGGAGAACACCTGTAGCGACGTAAAAGACTACCGATGACGCACTGAAGAGTCCCAGGGCCTCCCAAGCCTGATTCTCTGAAAGTGTGAGCGCGTCCCACTGCTGGGCCGTAGGTGGGCGAAATCGGACCCTGAAGCCGGTCGGTTTCTTGTTGTGCCAGCTCAGTAAGGTGCCGTCTTTGCCGGTGGCGGAGGCCGGGGTGACGGAGGTCGCCCTGGGCCCGCCCGTGCGGACCTGCACATCTTCCCATGCCGCCCGGGAAAGACTCGCCGGGGGCTCCAATTGGATGTCCCAAAGCCCCTTTCCCGCCACCAGTTTCCACGGTCCGACCCGATACGTGTCGAGGGTTTGCACCCATGCGACAGCCTCGTAGTGAACCACCACCTCTTTTCCATCCGCATTCACCGATAGTGGCTTCAAGCGCAACTCGTCCGGGTCATAGAAAACGTCTTCCGAAACCTTCCCTAAAAGGCAGCGCAGCACTTGACGATAGCGAGACGCGTGAGTGTCCAGAAGTAGATCCGATGCGCGTCCCCAACCCGCCGGGATCTTGATTTCCATCACGCTTGTGACCGAGCTGTAGTCACGGCCTCGGTGATCGAATTCCGCCGATGCGGTGACGTGGACGCCACGAAGCCGCTCAACACCGCAGGATTCAGCCTGATATGCCTCTGCGGCATACGGACGACCCGCACCGGTGGCCCCGAAAAGGACAGTCAGCAGGAGCACTGACAGCAGGATCGGCACGGAACGTCTGCGGCGGGTCACCACCCCAGGATCTTCCTGCCGAAGTCGTCGGGCTTTCGGTGGCGCGGCAGGACCAAAGAGGTTCACTCCGACAGCGGATGCCGCCCACCCGCGACAAACGGCACTCACGCGCACCGAACCGCCGGCCTTTCGATGCCCCCATCCGCCGTGTCCAAATACCGCACGCGGGCCGACGGCGACCTGCAAACAGGCCCCTGGAAACGGGCCCCTGGAAGTAACGCCCTAGGCCTCGGTCCGGCCCGCCCGGTCCGCGGCCCCCTCCTCCACCTCGGCCATCGCCGGGTCGAGCAGGCGGGACAGGAAGTGGCGGGTGCGCTCGTGCCGGGGGCTGCCGATGACCTGGTCGGGGGCGCCGTCCTCGACGATCACGCCGCCGTCCATGAAGACGACCCGGTCGGCGACCTCGCGGGCGAAGGTCATCTCGTGGGTGACGACCATCATCGTCATGCCCTCCTCGGCGAGCCTGCGCATCACCGCGAGGACGTCCCCGACCAGCTCGGGGTCGAGCGCGGAGGTCGGCTCGTCGAAGAGCATCACCTCGGGGCCCATGGCGAGCGCCCGCGCGATGGCCACCCGCTGCTGCTGGCCGCCGGACAGGGAGGACGGGTAGGCGTCCGCCTTCTCCGACAGGCCGACGCGGCGGAGGTTCTCGGCGGCGGTCTTCGCCGCGCTCGCCCTGTCCCGCTTGAGGACCCGCCGCTGGGGCAGCGTGAGGTTCTCGGTGACGCTCAGGTGCGGGAAGAGGTTGAACTGCTGGAAGACCATGCCGATGCGGCGGCGTACGGCGTCGATGTCGACGTCGGGGTCGGTCACCTCGGTGCCGCCGACGAAGACCTGGCCCTTGGTGGGCTCCTCCAGCAGGTTGACGCAGCGCAGCAGGGTCGACTTGCCGGAACCGGAGGGGCCGATGACGCAGACGACCTCGCCCTGGCCGATCTCCAGGTCGATGCCGCGCAGGACGTGGTTGTCCCCGAAGGACTTGTGCAGGTCGCGTACCTGGATCTCCGGGCGGCTCACCGGATCGCCTCCTGGGACTTGGACTCCATGCGGCGCACGACGAAGCTGAGCGGGATCGTGACCAGCAGGTAGCACAGGCCCGCGACCAGGATCGGCGTGGAGTTGGCGGTCGTACTGGCCAGATCGCGGCCGTACTTGGACAGTTCGCGCTCCTCCAGGGTGACGCCGAGGAAGAGCACCAGCGAGGAGTCCTTGAAGAGCAGGACGAGTTCGTTGGTCAGCGGGGGCAGGATGATCCGGAAGGCCTGCGGCAGGATGATCGAGACCATGGCCCGGGCGGGCGAGAAGCCCAGCGAACGGGCCGCCTCCATCTGCCCCTTGGGCACGGCCTGGATGCCTGCGCGGATCGTCTCCGCCATGTACGCGGCCGAGACCAGGCCGAGTGCGAGGGCGACCTTGCCGTAGGTGCCGCCGGGGATCTCCGTGCCCGGGAAGGCCAGGGGCACGGCGACACCGACGAAGATGAAGATCAGCAGGGCGGGCAGGCCGCGGAAGATCTCGATGTAGACGCTCGCGACCCAGCGGTAGGGCCCCACCGAGGACAGCCGCATCAGCGCGATGGCCATGCCGAGGACGAGCCCGACGACGAAGCCGGACAGCGTGTAGAGCACGGTGTTCTTCAGCGCCAGCGTGATGACGTCCGGGAACATCTGCCTGGCGATGGCGCCCTGCGCGAACTGGTTCTGCAGCCGGCCCCAGTCCGCCGTAACCGCGAGGGCAATCACGGCGGCGGCGAAGACGACGTACTGCACGCCACGGGACAGCCGGCGCTTCTGGCGCCGGGTCAGTCCCTTCTTCGTCGGCTGGAGTCGTACGTCGGTTTCGGTCATGAGGCGGCGGGAGAAGCGGCGGAGGCGTTGTACGGGCCGATCCACTGCTCGTAGATCTTCTTGTAGGTGCCGTCGGCCTTGGCCTGCTTGATGGCCTTGTTGATGGCGTCACGCAGGGCGGTGTTGCCCTTCTTCACCGTGAAGCCGTACTGCTCGCCGGTCTTGAGGTTGTCGACGACCTTGAACGCGTCCGCGTTGGCCTTGTCCTTCAGCCAGCCCTGGACGACCGGGTAGTCGATGACGACCGCCTGGACCTGGCCGGTGCGCAGGCCGTTGAGGACCGCGTCGGAGGACTCGAAGGAGATCGGGTCGAAGCCCTTGCCCTTGACGTAGTCCTCGCCGGTGGTCTGCGCCTGGGCGCCGAGCTTCTTGCCCTTGGCCTTGACGTCCGCGAGGGAGGTGATGCCGCTCTTCTTGTCGACCAGGACGGCCTGGGTGGCCTCGAAGTACGGGTCGGAGAAGTCGACGTTCTTCTTGCGCTCGGCGGTGATGGTCATGCCTGCGGCGGCCAGGTCGCACTCGCCGGAGTTCAGGAACGCGCCCGTCTTGAAGTTCTCGAACGGCGTGTCGAGGATCTGCTGCTTGACGCCCAGGTCCTTGGCGACCAGGTCGATCAGGGAGACGTCGAAGCCCTGCACCTTGCCGTTGATCTCCGACTGGAACGGCGGGTAGGGCAGGTGGGTGCAGGTGGTCAGCCGACCGGCCTTGGCGAGGTGGACCCCCTTGACGGTGGTCTTGCCGCTCCCCCCGTTGTCCGAGGAGCAGCCGGCCACGAGCGCGAGCCCGGCCGTCACGGTGATGGCTGCCAGAACGCGGGTCCGGCGCCCGAGGAGCGTTTTCATGGAGGGGATCTCCCTGTGGGGGACTGTGGGTTCCGATTATAAGGAGATGTTTGAGTTCCTCAAACCAATCCCATGGCTTCGAGGCTGCCCGACCTAAGAACTCGCCGTTCTCCGGGGCGATCGAGGGCGGGAGTTACGCTCGTCACCGTCGGCCCCGGGCCGGCTCCCGTGGACCCTCGTGAGCGAAGAGAGCACCGCTGTGACGCACCCGTTCCTCGACCTGCCCCCACTGAGTGCCGAGCGCTTCGCCGCCATCGCGGACCGGGTGGCCCGGCTGCTGGACACCCGGCAGGACGTGGTGATCACGCAGGGCGAGGCGCTGCTGCCGCTGGAGGGTGCGATCCGCGCGGCGGCCGGTCCCGGCACGACCGCACTGAACGTGATCACGGGCCCGTACGGGCAGACCTTCGGCGACTGGCTCCGGGACTGCGGCGCGACGGTGCACGACCTGTCCGTCCCGTTCCACACGGCGGTGACGGCCGAGCGGATCCGGGAGGCCTTCGCCGAGCACCCGGAGATCGACTTCGTCTCGCTCGTCCACGCGGAGGCGGCGACCGGCAACACCAACCCGGTCGCGGAGATCGGCGAGGCGGTGCGGGAGCACGGCGCGCTGTTCTACCTGGACGCGGTCGCCTCCGTCGGGGCGGAGCCGGTGCTGCCGGACGCGTGGGGTGTGGACCTGTGCGTGATCGGGGCCCAGAAGGCGATGGGCGGCCCGGCGGGCGTGTCGGCGATCTCGGTGAGCGAGCGGGCGTGGTCCCGCATGGCGGCCAACCCGAACGCCCCGCGCCGCTCCTACCTCTCCCTCCTCGACTGGAAGGAGCGCTGGATCGACGGCGGCCGCAAGGCCCTGCTGCATGCCCCGGCCCAGCTGGAGATGCTGGCCCTGGAGGCCTGCCTGGAGCGGATCGAGGCGGCGGGCCTGGAGACGGTGATGGCCCGGCACCGCGGCGCCGCACTGGCGGTGCGCGCCGGCGCGGTGGCTCTGGGCGGCGGCCTGGAGCCGTACGTGCACGAACAGAGCGAAGCGGCGCCGGTCGCGACGACCCTGCGCGTCCCTGCCGGGCTCGTGGCCTCCGAGCTGGTGGCCCGGGCCCTGGAGAGCGACCCGACGCTGCCGCTCGCCGCGGGCGGGGGCGCCCTGGCCAAGGAGATGATCCGGGTCAACCACTACGGCCCCGACGCCGCCCCGGATGCCGTGCACCGCTCCCTGTCGGCCCTGGGAACCGCTCTCGCCGAGCGCGGGCTGACGGTGGACCTGGAGGGGGCGCGTCGCGCGGCGGACGGCGCCCGGCAATAAACGACTCGAATTCAAATCGGATTCACAATTCCTGCGAATTCATTGGGTGATAGCTCCCCGTATTCTTCTGCCCGCTTTTTGCGAGGCTAAACAACAAGGTTTCGCATGGATTTACCGGGCTGTGACGCACTCCACAACAGGGGTGTTTTGTCATGATTTACCATGGGCCATCTCGGACATATCGTTAACCTCGACTCCCATCACGGTCCTCCCCGCCGTGCATTTCTGAATTTGCCTCGCTAAATTCGTGCCGCATGACTGCCGCACAAGCAGACCTGTTCATCGACCGACCGACGGTGGCCGACGGGGCCGCGCTCTGGCGCATGGCCAAGGACTCGAAAACCCTCGACCTGAACTCCTCGTACAGCTATCTGCTGTGGTGCCGGGACTTCGCCGCCACCTCGGCGGTGGCGCGCGGCACGGACGGCGAGCCCGTCGGTTTCGTCACCGGGTACGTGCGGCCCGACCGTCCCCGCACCCTGCTCGTCTGGCAGATCGCCGTCGACGCCGCCCACCGGGGGCGCGGCCTCGCCGCCGCGCTGCTGGACGGGCTGACCGCCCGGCTCGCCGGCGAGTACGGGATCACCGGGGTCGAGACCACCATCACCCCCGGCAACACGGCCTCCGAGCGCCTGTTCACCTCGTTCGCCGCCCGGCACGGCGCGGACCTCGACCGCGAGGTGCTGTTCCCGGCCGACCTGTTCCCGGACGGCCCGCACGATCCCGAAGTCCTGTACCGCATCGGCCCGCTGACACCCTCCACCGCCCTCTGAGGAGCGATTCACCGTGACCATCACCCAGCCCGACCTCAGTGTCTTCGAGACCGTCGAGTCCGAGGTGCGCAGCTACTGCCGCGGCTGGCCCACCGTGTTCGACCGTGCGCTGGGCAGCCGGATGTACGACGAGGACGGACACGCGTACCTCGACTTCTTCGCCGGTGCCGGCTCACTCAACTACGGCCACAACAACGCGGTCCTGAAACGGGCGCTGATCGACTATCTGTTGCGGGACGGGGTGACCCACGGCCTGGACATGTCGACCACGGCCAAGCGCTCCTTCCTGCAGACCTTCCAGGACCTGGTACTGCGCCCGCGCGACCTGCCGTACAAGGTCATGTTCCCGGGCCCGACCGGCACCAACGCCGTCGAGTCGGCGCTGAAGCTGGCCCGGAAGGTGAAGGGCCGGGAGGCGATCGTGTCGTTCACGAACGCCTTCCACGGGATGTCGCTGGGTTCCCTCGCCGTCACCGGCAACGCCTTCAAGCGGGCCGGCGCCGGTATCCCGCTGGTGCACGGCACGCCGATGCCCTTCGACAACTACTTCGAGGGCACGGTGCCGGACTTCCTGTGGTTCGAGCGGCTGCTGGAGGACCAGGGCTCCGGCCTCAACAAGCCGGCCGCGGTGATCGTGGAGACCGTGCAGGGCGAGGGCGGCGTCAACGTGGCGCGGCCGGAGTGGCTGCGGGCGCTCGCCGGCCTGTGCGAGCGGCAGGACATGCTGCTGATCGTCGACGACATCCAGATGGGCTGCGGCCGCACCGGTGCCTTCTTCTCCTTCGAGGAGGCGGGCATCACGCCGGACATCGTCACGGTCTCCAAGTCGATCAGCGGCTACGGCCTGCCGATGTCGCTGTGCCTGTTCAAGCCCGAGCTCGACGTCTGGGAGCCGGGCGAGCACAACGGCACCTTCCGCGGCAACAACCCCGCGTTCGTCACCGCCACCGCGGCCCTGGAGACGTACTGGGCCGACGGTTCCGCCATGGAGAAGCAGACCCGGGCCCGCGGCGAGCAGATCGAGCAGGAGCTGATCTCGATCACCGAGGAGAACCTCGCCGACGTGAAGGAGTACCGCGGGCGCGGTCTCGTGTGGGGCCTGGAGTTCCACGACAAGGCACGGGCCTCGCGGATCGCCCGGCGGGCCTTCGAACTCGGGCTGCTCGTCGAGACGTCCGGCCCCGAGGGCGAGGTCGTCAAGCTGCTGCCCGCGCTCACCATCACCCCCGACGAGCTGGACGAGGGCCTCAGCACCCTCGCCCGGTCCGTCCGCGAGACCGCCTGACGCGGGCCGCCGAGACCGCCTGCACCATCCACCTAGGAGGAAGCACAGCACCGTGATCGTCCGATCGTTCAAGGACATCGAAGGCACCGACCGGCATGTGAGGGCCAGGTCCGGCACCTGGGAGAGCAAGCGGATCGTCCTGGCCAAGGAGCGGGTCGGCTTCTCCCTGCACGAGACCGTCCTCTACGCCGGGACCGAGACGTCGATGTGGTACGCGAACCATATCGAGGCCGTCGTCTGCACCGAGGGCGAGGCCGAACTGTCCGACCACGAGACCGGGAAGACGTACACGATCACTCCCGGCACCATGTACCTCCTCGACGGGCACGAGCGGCACACGCTGCGCGTCAAGGAGGACTTCCGCTGCATCTGCGTGTTCAACCCGCCCGTGACCGGACGGGAGGACCACGACGAGAACGGCGTCTACCCGCTGCTCACCGAGCCCGAGGAGGTGTGACACCCATGACCAGCGTCACCGACCTGTACCCCAGCCGCGGCACCCACGAGGTGACCGTGCCCCGCATGGACCCGGTCGTCTGGGGCTCCCCGGACGCGGCCGGCCCGATCCCGGCGGCCGACCTCCGGTCGTACGAGCGCGACGGCTTCCTCGCCATCGACCAGCTGATCGCCCCGGACGAGGTCGAGGTGTACCGGCGTGAGCTGGAGCGGCTGGTCACCGACCCGGCGATCCGCGCCGACGAGCGCTCCGTCGTCGAGCCGAAGTCCAAGGAGATCCGCTCGGTCTTCGAAGTGCACAGAATCAGCGAGGTGTTCGCGAACCTGGTGCGCGATCACCGGGTGGTCGGCCGGGCCCGGCAGATCCTCGGCTCCGACGTGTACGTCCACCAGTCCCGGATCAACGTCAAGCCGGGCTTCGGCGCGAGCGGCTTCTACTGGCACTCGGACTTCGAGACCTGGCACGCCGAGGACGGCCTGCCGAACATGCGCACGGTGTCCGTCTCGATCGCGCTGACCGAGAACCACGACACCAACGGCGGGCTCATGATCATGCCGGGCTCGCACCGGACGTTCCTGGGCTGCGCCGGAGCCACGCCCGAGGACAACTACAAGAAGTCGCTGCAGATGCAGGACGCCGGCACGCCCTCCGACGAGGCGCTGACCGCGTTGGCGGGCGAGCACGGCATCAAGCTGTTCACCGGCAGGGCGGGTTCGGCGACCTGGTTCGACTGCAACTGCATGCACGGGTCCGGCGACAACATCACGCCGTTCCCGCGCAGCAACGTGTTCATCGTGTTCAACAGCGTGGAGAACACGGCGGTCGACCCCTTCGCGGCCCCGGTACGGCGGCCGGAGTTCATCGGGGCGAGGGACTTCACCCCGGTGCGGTGAGCCGGACCCGGCATGACGTACTCCGTTCCAGGGGCCTCCACGCGGCAGCCGGAGGCCCCTGGCGCATGTCACAGCGCCGGGGGGGCCGGCCGCGGCCGAGCGCGAGCACCTGCTGACCCTGCTCGGCCGGGTCGGGGCCAACCTGTGCGGGAGGGCCGTGCAGACGCCCTGACGGGGTCAGCCGGACAGCACAGTCAGCAGACGGTCCACGTCCGCGGGCGTGTTGTAGAGGTGGAAGGCCGCGCGCAGGTTGCCCGCACGGTTGGAGACCTCGATGCCGGCATGGCTCAACTCGGGCTGGCGGTCGCCGAGTCCGGGGACCGACACGATCGGCGAGGCGGGGGCGGGCAGGGGTTCGTGGCCCAGGGCCGCGAGTCCTTCCCGGAACCGGTCGGCGAGGGCCAGGTCGTGGGCCTGTACGGCAGCCACGCCGAGTTCCTCGATCAGGGCCAGCGAGTGGCGCACCCCGGTGTAGGTGAACAGGGCGGGGCTGACGTCGAACCGCCGTGCGGAGTGGGCGAGTTCGGTCACCGGGCCGTAGCAGCTGCTCCACGGCTCCTCGGCCGCGACCCAGCCCGCCAGCAGCGGGCACACCCCGCCGTGGTCCTCGGGGACGACGAGGAAGGCCGCCCCGTGCGGGCCGAGCAGCCACTTGAAGGTCGTGGAGACGGTGAAGTCGTTCGCCTCGGCCTGCATCGGCAGCCAGCCGGCGGCCTGCGAGTAGTCGACGTAGGTGCGCGCCCCGTGGGTCCGGGCGGCCTCGCGCAGGGCGGGCAGGTCGGCGATCCGGCCGTCGGCGGACTGGGCGGCACTGACCGCGACGAGTGCGGTGCCGGGCCGCACGGACTCGGCGAGCCGCTCCAGCGGGACGGCCCGCACCTTCAGGTCGCCCCTGGCGTAGAAGGGGTTCACGACCGAGGTGAAGTCGCCCTCGGCGGTCAGGACTTCGGCGCCGGCGGGCAGGGAGGTGGCGACCAGGGCGGTCTGGGTGGACACCGAGGGTCCCGCCGCCACCCGGGCCACCGGCACTCCGGCGAGCCGGGCGAACGCGGCCCGGGCCAGCTCGACGTCTTCGAACAGCGGATCGAGCGGCCTGCCCTCCGCCCGGACGGCCACCGCCTCGCGCAGCGCGGCGACGGTACGAGCGGGCAGCAGGCCGCTCGTCGCGGTGTTCAGGTAGGTGTTCTGCGGGGCGAACTCGGCGCGGACGAGGCTCGCGAACGTCTCCGTGGTCTCCATGGGTCCACTCTGCGGCCCCATGAAGTCCCAGTCCATTGCGGATTTTTACGTGGATCGGCTTAGGAGTGCTTATACGTCCGCGCCGACCTGCGGTTTCTCAGTGCTGCGGCACCGCGCACCCGTCGGGGCCGCACGCGTCGGCATCACCCTGGTCCACCAGCTTCAGCGGGGAACGCTCACCCCAGGCCTGGGTCAGCGCCTGCGTGAAGACCTCGGCGGGCTGGGCTCCGGAGACGCCGTACGTGCGGTCCAGGACGAAGAAGGGGACCCCGTTGGCGCCGAGCTGGGCCGCCTCGCGCTCGTCGGCGCGGACCTCGTCGGCGTAGGCGGCCGGATCCGCGAGCACCGCACGGGCTGCCCCGGCGTCCAGCCCGGCCCGGTCGGCCAGCTCCACCAGGCGCTCGTCGCCCTCGGTGAAGACGGACCGCTCCTCGGCGAAGTTGGCGCGGTACAGGATCTGGATCAGCTCGTCCTGCCTGCCCTGCTCCTTGGCGAAGTGCAGCAGGCGGTGCATGTCGAAGGTGTTGCCGTGGTCACGGCCCCGGGTCCGGTAGTCCAGGCCCTCGGCGGCGGCCTGGGCACCCAGGTTGTCCTCGCCGGCCTGGGCCTGCGCCTCGCTCATGCCGTACTTCCTGGTGAGCATGGTGATCACCGGCTGCGCATCGCCCTTGGCGCGGCCCGGGTCCAGTTCGAAGGAGCGGTGCACCACCTCGACCTGGTCGCGGTGCGGGAAGGCAGCCAGCGCCTTCTCGAAGCGGGCCTTGCCCACGTAGCACCAGGGGCAGGCGATGTCGCTCCAGATCTCGACGCGCATGTCTTTGGTTCTCTCCAGGTCGTACGGGCGCGGAGGCTCTCTCCGGGCAGTACGTGAACGTTCAAACAGCAACGTTCATTCCCCGGGCAGGGAGAACCGCAGGAAGAGGCGCCGGCCGCCCTCGGCGGGCGGGTTCTCCGGGTCGGGGATCCAGCCCTGACGGGCGTAGAAGGCCTGGGCGCGCCGGTCGTCCGCGTGCACGTCGAGGACCGCCGTCCGTCTGCCGTCGGCCCGCCACTCCTCCACGCAGGCCGCGTGCAGGGCCGTACCGATGCCGGCGCGCCGGTGGCCGGGGTCGACATGGAACCCGAACAGCCTGACCGTGTCCGCGGGTGCGCCGTCCGGGGTGCGGAACGAGGCGATGCCGACGATCCGGGACTGCTCGACGGCACACAGCACACGGGTGTCGGGGCGTTCGATGGCGGAGCGCCAGTCCTCGGCCGGGTCGGCGTCGGCCCGGGGGACGCCGCCCGGGCAGTACGCCGAACGGGCCCGGACGTGCAGATCGGCGATGACCTCGGTTTCGGCGGACAGGGCGGTGCGGATCACCAGGGCGCCGGTCACACGATCACAGATCATGCAACGGAGGACGTGGCGGCTCCGCTTCCGGTTCCATGGTGATCCGTGCGCCTCCGGCGCGCCCCTTCGCGCCCCCTCGGCTCGTGCCGGCCGAACTGGGCGCGGTAGGCGCTCGGCGTGAGACCGGTCCGGCGGACCAGGTGGGCACGCAGCGAGTCGGCGGTGCCCAGGCCGCAGGCCGCGGCCACCTGGTCCATCGGCAGGGCGGTGGTCTCCAGGAGTTCCTTGGCTCGCTCGATGCGCTGGTGGAGCAGCCACTGCAGCGGGCTGACCCCGCTCTCGGCGTGGAAGCGGCGGGTGAGGGTGCGCACGCTGACACCGGCGTGCCGGGCCAGGTCGGTGAGGGTGAGCGGCTTGTCGAGGTTGCGCATGGCCCAGCCCCGGGTGTCGGCGCAGACGGTGCCCCGCTCGGGCGGCAGCGGGGTCTGCGTGAACTGGGTCTGGCCGCCCGGGCGGACCGGCGCGACCAGGGCGAGCCGGGCGACCTCGTTGGCGACGGCGGCGCCGTAGTCGGTGCGGATGATGTGCAGGCACAGGTCGATGCCGGCGGCGTAGCCGGAGGAGGTCAGAAACGGCCCGTCCTGGGCGTAGAGGACGTCTCCCTGGACCTCGATGTCGGGGTGGCGCCGGCGCATCTCCTCGGCGTGGGCCCAGTAGGTGGTCGCCTTGCGGCCCTTGAGCAGACCGGCTTCGGCGAGCGAGAAGGCCCCGGAGCAGATGGAGGCGATGCGCAGGCCCGCCCCGGCGGCCTCGCGCAGGGCCTGCACCACGCGCGGGTCGGGCGAGAAGGGCTCCCCGGTGCCCGCCACGATCACCGTGTCGGCCTCCCGCAGCGCCTCCAGGCCGTGCGGCACCTGGAGGCCGAGCGCTCCGGTGGTGGGCACGTGCCCGGGATCGGGGGCGCAGATGACCACCTCGTACCCGGGCTGCCCGGCCACCTGGACCTTCTCGAACAGCAGCTCGGGGATGGCGAGGTTGAACATCGACACGGGGGGCGACGCGACGACGGCGACACGGAGCATGGCCAGAACCTCCGGATGCATGGCATTCAGGCCACTACTGTATGCCGGAAAAGATCAGCAGCATGGAGCCATGCCTACGAAAGAGACCGTCAGCAATCCTGAACTCTCCGCCATTGAGGGCGAGTTGAAGGGCCATCACTCCCCTGCCCTGGTCCTCTTCGCCGCTCTCCTCGGCTTCGCGCTGATCACCCTCGACGCGTCCGTGGTGAACGTGGCCCTCCCGGCGATCGGCTCCGCGCTCGGCGGAGGGCTGTCCGGGCTCCAGTGGGTGGTGGACGCCTACACCCTGGCCTTCGCCGCCCTGATGCTCTCCACGGGTGCCTTCGCGGACCGGGCGGGGGCGAGCCGGGCGTACGCCCTCGGCATCGCGGTGTTCACGCTGGCCTCGGCGGCCTGCGGCCTCGCGCCGGACCTGCCGGCGCTGATCGGCGCGCGGGTGGTGCAGGGCGCGGCGGCCGCCGCGGTGCTGCCGGCCTCGCTGTCCCTGGTGCGCCAGGCGTACACCGATCCGGCGCGACGGGCCCGGGCGGTGGCCGCCTGGGCGGCCGGGGGATCGGTCGCGGTGGCGCTGGGCCCGGTGGCGGGCGGGGCACTGACCACGGCCTGGGACTGGCGGGGGATCTTCTTCATCAATCTGCCCCTCGGCGCGGTCGCCCTCGCCCTGCTGCTGCGGGCGCCGCGCTCGCAGCGCAGGCCCGCACCGCTCGACCTGCCGGGCCAGCTGACGGCCGTGCTCGCCCTGACGGCTCTCACCTTCGCGGTGATCGAGGGCGGTACGGCGGGCATCGCGGCCTTCGTCGTGGCGGTCGCCGCCGCCGTCCTGTTCGTGCGGGTCGAGAGGCGGCAGCCGCACCCGGTCGTCCCGCTGGGCCTGTTCCGTGACCGGGCGGTGCGGGTGGCGGTCGCGGCGGGCGCGGCGTGCAGCGTGGCGTTCTACGGCATGGTGTTCGTCTTCTCACTCTTCTTCCAGCAGGTGCAGGGCCGTTCCGCGCTGTACACCGGGCTGATGTTCCTGCCGATGTCCGGGCTGATCGCGGTCACGAACGTGGTGTCCGGAAAGCTCGCCGGACGCTACGGCCCGCGCCTGCCGATGCTGCTCGGGCAGGCGCTCGCGCTGGTGGGCCTGCTCGGGCTGCTCCGCGTCGACGCGGGCACACCCGCCGCCGCGGTGGCCGCACTCCTCGTACCGATGGCTCTCGGCTGCGCGCTGACCGTTCCCCCGCTGACGGCCGTGATGCTGGACGCCGTGCCGGCCGAACGTGCCGGTCTTGCGGCCGGAGTGCTCAACGCGGCACGGCAGGTGGCCGGGGGGCTGGGCATCGCGGTGTTCGGCGCGCTGGTGGCCGGCGGTTTCGTCGCCGGTCTGCGGGCGAGCCTGATCCTGGGCGCGGCCCTGTTCGCGGTGACCTTCGCGCTCAGCTTCCGTCTCGCAGGTCGTCCGGCCAGGCGGGCCTGAACTCGATGTGGTCGTAGGTGACCACGCACCCCTCCCCCATCGGCGACTGCGTCATGAAGCCGACCAGGGCCGCGCCGGTCTCCTTCTCCTCGCCCAGCGTGAACAGCCGGACGAAGGTCCAGCGCCCGCCGTCCCGGGAGGCGTGGAAGGCGAGGACGCGTCCGGTGCGACTGACCCGCAGCCACACCGAACTCCCCTCCACGGTGAGGGAGTTCGCCTCGTCGGAGTGTCCCCGGGTGACCACCGAGCAGACGGTGGGCACGTCCGGGGAGTACTCCAGGCAGAGCTTGGCCCAGGCACGGTCGCCCACGTGGACGTAGAGCACTCCGGCGTCGAAGGAGGCACCGAACCCGACGCTGACCCGAGCGATCAGCTGGAAGTCGCCCTCGGGCGCCCCGAGCAGCCGGGGCGCGTCGGAGGCGGGGTCCAGAGCCTCCCCGGCGGGCGTGACGAACCGGTCCTGCCGGGGCCCGGCCCACCCGGTGAGCACACCCCCCTCATACGACCAGTTGCCGTCGGGACCGTAGGTACGCAGGGGGAAGGGCAGCTCGGGAAGCTCTATGTCCATCACCCGATTCTCGCAGGGCGACCGGACCCACCGAAGGGGCGCGGGGAACTGCGCTACGGGCCACATGCGGCGGATCGCCCGTGAACCGGACCCCCGCGACGCTACCGCTCCAGCACCCCGTCGAACCGCCGAGGAAGCCCCAGCGGATTCTCGTCCCGAAGCTCCTTGGGCAGCAGAGCCTCCGGCACCCCCTGATAGACGACGGGCCGCAACCACCGCTCGACGGCCGTACCGCCCACCGACGTGGACGTGGAGGTGGTCGCGGGGTACGGCCCCCCGTGATGCTGCGCAGGCGCCACGGCAACCCCCGTCGGCCACCCGTTCACCAGCACGCGCCCGGCCAGCGGCGTCAGCTCCGCGAGGATCTCGGCCCCCCGCCCCTCACCGGCGGCCTCCTCGGCGGACAGATGGACCGTCGCCGTGAGATTGCCGGGCAGCCGCGACAGCACCGCCCTCGCCTCGCCCTCGTCCTCGTACCGGACCACCACGGTCACCGGCCCGAAGCACTCCTCCAGCAGCAGGTCGTACGCCCCCTCCGCGGCCAGCCTCGCCGCCGCGACCGTGAGGAAGCCCGCGCTCACCGTGTGCTCGCCCCCCGCACCCGGCGTGACCGGAGTGTCCACCTCGGACAGCCGCATGCGCTCGCAGACACCGGTGAGGAAGTTGTCCCGCATGCGGTGGTCGAGAAGGACACCCGCCTCGGTGTCGCTCACGGCGTCCGTGAGCGCCTTGACGAGGCCGTCGCCCGCCGCGCCGGACGGCACCAGCACCAGGCCGGGCTTGACGCAGAACTGGCCGACGCCCAGGGTCATGGATCCGGCGAGCCCGGAGCCGATGGCCTCCGCCCGCTCGGCCGCGGCCGCCTCGGTCACCACGACCGGGTTCAGCGAGCCCAGCTCGCCGTGGAAGGGGATCGGCACCGCCCGCGCGGCGGCCGCGTCGAACAGGGCCCGCCCGCCGCGCACGGAACCGGTGAAGCCCGCGGCGGTGACCCGCGGGTGCCTGATCAGTTCGATGCCGGCGTCGAAACCGTGCACGAGGCCGACGACGCCCTCGGCGATGCCGTGTTCGGCGGCGGCCCGGCGCAGCAGCTTCGCGACCAGCTCGGACAGGGCCGGGTGGTCGGGGTGGGCCTTGACGACCACCGGGCAGCCCGCGGCCAGCGCGCTCGCGGTGTCGCCGCCGGCGACGGAGAAGGCGAAGGGGAAGTTGGAGGCGGAGTAGACGGCCACGACGCCCAGCGGGACCTTGTAGCGGCGCAGGTCCGGGATGGGCGGGGTGGCGGTGTCGTCCGGGTGGTTGATGATGACGTCCAGGAAGGCGCCCTCGTCGACCATGTCGGCGAAGGCCCGCAACTGGTAGGTCGTGCGGGCGAGTTCACCGGTCAGCCGGACCGGGCCGAGGGCGGTCTCGGCGTCGGCGGCCTCCACCAGGCCGTCCCGGGCCGCGTCCAGGCCGGCCGCGGCCGAGCGCAGAAAGGCCGAGCGGACCGAGCGGTCGGCGAGCCCGGCCCGGACGGCGTGTGCCGCCTCGACGGCCGCGTCCACCTCCTGGGCTGTGGCCTCCACCGCAACCTGTTCACGCTGCTTCCCGGTGCGCGGGTCGACGCTCCAGACTGGTGCTGCTGCCACCGCGGATCCCTCCAAGTAAGGCCGCACTTTCGAGGTCAACCATCAGCGGCGTTCGATATACTGAACGCTGTCTCTGATGATGAATACGCTGCTCGGAGACTATATATCCAGGTCGTCGTCGAACGAAGGGGTCAAGGGCGATGTCGGCAGGCGAGACAGGCGGCGGAGCGCAGGTCAAATCCGCGGTGCGGACCGTCGAACTGCTGGAATACTTCGCGGGCCGTCCCGGTATGCACTCCCTCGCGGACGTACAGGAAGCCGTGGGCTACCCCAAGTCCAGCCTGTACATGCTGCTGCGCACGCTCGTGGAGCTGGGCTGGGTGGAGACCGACGCGACGGGCACGCGCTACGGGATCGGGGTGCGGGCGCTGCTGGTCGGCACGTCCTACATCGACGGCGACGAGGTGGTGGCGGCCGCCCGCCCGACGCTCGACCGCCTCTCGGACGACACGACCGAGACGATCCACCTGGCCCGGCTCGACGGCACGAACGTCGTCTATCTGGCCACCCGCCAGTCGCAGCACTACCTGCGCCCCTTCACCCGTGTCGGCCGGCGCCTGCCCGCCCACTCCACCTCCCTCGGCAAGGCGCTGCTGGCGACCCACACCGACGAACAGGTCCGCAAGCTCCTCCCGGAGACCCTCCCCGCTCTGACCGAGCACACGATCACCGACCGCGAGAAGCTCATCGAGGAGCTGCACCAGGTCCGCGAGCAGGGCTTCGCTGTCGACCGCGAGGAGAACACGCTGGGCCTGCGCTGCTTCGGCGTCGCGATCCCGTACCGCACCCCCGCACGCGACGCCATCAGCTGCTCGGTCCCGGTGGCCCGTCTGACCCCGGCCCACGAACAGATGATCAAGGATGCGCTGTTCGACGCGCGAGACCGGCTGACGCTGGCGACGCGGAGGCTGTAGCCCGCAGCGTTCCGGGGCCCGGCCCCGACCCGACCGGGTCGGCCACCGCCGGGCTCCACCGCTGCAGTTGCCCGCCGTCGCGGCGGATCGAGGAAGGCGACGGCACCTGATTCCGCCAGGGCGGGACGCGGCCGCCGGCGCCGCTTCAGCCCGGCGGGGCGGGGCACGGCCGTCGTCAGCGCTTCGTCCATCGGCGCCCCGAAGGCTGTGACCCGCAGCAGTCCGGGGCCCGGCCCCGACCCGACCGGGTCGGCCACCGCCGGGCTCCACCGCTGCAGTTGCCCGCCGTCGCGGCGGATCGAAGGAGCCGGCGGTGGTTGATTCGGCCACGGCGGGGCTCGGCCGGGCGCGGCGCAGGGTTTTGCCGGTGCGGCGGTCGGGTGCGGTGGTGGTGGGCGGTGGTGTCTCATCCGCCTCGGGGCCCGGTGTCTCCCCCGAGCGGCGGAGGTGGATCGTCGTCACGCAGGAAGTGAACGGCCCGGTGCCCACGGCAGCGTTGGGGCATGACCTCCTCGACCGCTGCCGCTCCGGCCGCGCACGTCACCGGCTCGCGGCGACGCTCCCTGCTACGGACCGTCGTCATCGCCGCCTGTCTGCCGTATCTCTGCCTCAAGATCGCCTGGATCGCCGGAAGCCGTCTGGGCATCCCGGCCGGAAGCCCGTTGCTGGACCACCGGATGATCATGGCTGTCGGCAACGGGCTCACCGTGGTGATGGACGCGGCCGTCATCGTGCTGGCTCTGATGCTGACCCGGCCGTGGGGACGGCGGGTGCCCGCGTGGCTGCTCGCGGTGCCGATGTGGGTGGCCACGGGGCTGCTCGCGCCGATCATGGTGGGCTTCCCGCTGCAGGCGGTGACGGGCGGGAGCGGGGGAGGCCACGACGACCGGCCGTTCCTCCACCCGTGGGTGTTCGACGTCGTGTACGGCGGGTTCATCCTGCAAGGGCTCGCGCTCGGCGCACTGTTCGCCGGGTACGCGCGCGAGCGGTGGGGGCATCTGTGGCAGGGCCGGGTGCGCGAGCTGCCCGAGCCGGGCGCCGCGGCCGCGCAGCGGATGACCGCCGTGACGGCCGCCCTGCTCACCCTGGTCCCGGGCGTACTCCGGCTCCTGTGGGCCTGTGGGGTCACGGCCGGGCGGAGCACCGGCGGCGGCCGGCTCATGGAACTGGTCTTCGTCGGATTCCTGGCCGCCGCCGTCACCGGCGCCTGGCAGCTCGCCTTCCGCCGCGGCGGCGCGCTCGCGGTCCTCGTGCCGCTCGCCCTGGCCTGGGTCGGCTCCGGCGCGGCGGTCTGCTGGGGCGGCTGGATGTCACTCGCCGCCCTGGTGACGTCCCGCAGCCTCGGCGTCCGCCCCGCACCGGCGACGAGCCTCACCTACGCTGTCCAGATGATCGTCGGCTTTCTCGTGGTCAGCGTCGCCGCCCACCACTTCGCGGACCGGTCCGCCAAGGTCCCCCGGTGACCGAGGCGTTGCGGTTCCTGTTCGGCGGGCGGGCCCGGCGGCGCTGGATCCATCTCATCCTCGGCGGCGCACTCGCCGTGCCGTACACGCTCGTCGGCTCGGTGATCGTGGGGCCGTTCACCGGCGTGGACAACGTCTTCGGGTCCCTGCCCCTCCAACTCGGCTCGTTCGCCGTCGGGTTGCCGATCGCCGCCGTCACCTCGCTCTTCCCGCTGACCCGGCCGCTGGAGTCCGGCGCCGCCCGCGCGCTGTGCGGCGTCGAGGCGGAGGCCCTCGCCCACGGCCCGGCCCGGACGCGGGCCGAACGAAGGCGCACGGCGGCGTGGTTCACGCTGCATCTCGGGCTGGGCGGGATCATCTCCGGGATGTCGCTGTCCGTACCGCCGTTGGCGTTCGTGCTCATCGTGCTGCCCCTGGTCGCCTGGCTGCGCGACACTCCTCTCGGGCTGCCCGGGATCCTCGATCACTCCTGGGCGCTGGCCCTGTCACCGGTCGCGGGCCTCGCGATGCTGCTGGCCCTCTCCGCCTGCGCCGCCGGCTGCGGATCCCTGCTCGCCCGCTGGGCGCCCGCCCTGCTCGGGCCCACACCCGAGGACAGGCTCGCCGCGGCCGAGACCCGCGCCGCCGACCTCGCCGTACGCAACCGGCTCGCCCGCGAACTGCACGACTCCGTCGGCCATGCGCTCAGCGCCGTCACCCTCCAGGCGAGCGCCGCCCGGCGGGTCCTCGACACCGATCCCGAGTTCGTCCGCGAGGCGCTCGCCGCGATCGAGGACACCACCCGGCGCACGGTCGGTGAACTCGACGCGGTGCTCGGCGTGCTGCGTGACGGCGACGGGCCGGGCACCGCGCCGGCGCCGACCCTCGCGGCCGATCTGGACGGGCTGCTGCGCCGGACCCGGGCGGGCGGACAGCGCGTGACGGCCTGCGTCGGCACCGATCCCGCCACCCTGCCCCCGCTGGTCTCCCGTGAGGCGTACCGCATCGTGCAGGAGGGCCTGAGCAACGCCCTCAAGCACGCCGGCGAGCCGGTCGGTGTCCGCATCTCGACCACCGACGGCCAGTTGGAGATCACCGTCGAGAACCCCCTCGGCGCCCGCCCCGCTCCGCGCCCCGGCGGCGGCCACGGCCTGCGCGGCATCGCCGACCGGGTCCGGCTGCTGGGTGGTACCTCGCAGGCGGGCGCGTCCGACGGCGCCTGGCGCCTGCACGTCCGGCTGCCGCTGAAGGGATCCGGGTGACCGACGAAGAGATCCGCACGACCGACGACCCGATCCACGTGACCGACGAGGAGACCGTGACCGACGACCCGATCCACGTGACCGACGAGGAGACCGTGACCGAGGAGGGGGTCCATGTGGCCGACGAGGGGATCGTGAGCGACGACAGGGGCCACGTGAACTCTGACGGGACCGGCACGGCGCGGTCCGCGATCCGGGTCGTCCTCGCCGACGACGAGCGCATGGTCCGCACCGCCCTGCGGGCCATCCTCTCCGCGGAGCCCGGTATGGAGGTGGTCGGCGAGGCGGCGACCGGAGCCGAGGCCGTGTCCGTCGTGCGGGAACTGCGGCCCGACGTGGTGCTGATGGACGTCCGCATGCCGGAGGTGGACGGCATCCGGGCCACGGAGCAGATCCTCGCCACCCTCGACGAGCCGCCCCGGGTCGTGGTGGTGACCACCTTCGAGAACGACTCGTACGTGTACGACGCGCTGCGCGCGGGGGCCGCCGGTTTCCTGCTCAAGCGGGCGGAGGCCGACGCGCTCGTCCAGGCGGTGCGGCTGGTCGCGCGCACCGACAGCCTGCTGTTCCCGTCGGCCGTGCGGGCCCTGGCGGCCGAGCACGCACGCGGGAGGGCCGCGCCCCCGGCGTGGGTGAAAAGGCTCACGGGACGGGAGAGCGAGGTGCTGCGGCACATGGCCGCCGGGCTGACCAACGCGGAGATCGCCCGGCGCATGGACGTCGGCCCCGCCACCGTGAAGTCGCACGTCGCGGCGGTGCTGGCGAAGACGGGCACCCGGGACCGGACACAGGCGGTGATCGCCGCGTACGAGGCCGGTTTCCTGAAGGTGCGATGAGAAAAGGGGGCGTACGGGAACGATTGCCCCCGTCTCGATCGTCCTCATGGGCGGGATGAACAAGACGATCAGGCGAGCGTCCGTCTTCACGCTGCTGCTCGTGCTCGCCCTGCTGGTCAGGGCGACCTGGGTGCAGTACTACGACGGCAAGGCCCTCGCGGACGACAACGACAACCGACGGAACGTGATCGAGACGTACTCGCGCCCGCTCGGGAACATCATCGTGGCCGGGAACTCGATCACCGGCTCGGCACGGACGAAGGGCAGCGACCTCGCGTACAAGCGCACGTACACGAACGGCAAGCTGTACGCGTCGGTGACGGGATACGCCTCGCAGGCCTACGCCCCGACGCAGCTGGAGGGCATCTACAAGGACCTGCTCAACGGCACGGACAGCCGGCTGAAGACCGTGATGGACACGGTCACCGGCCGACGCGCCGACCCGGGCAACGTGCTCACGACGATCGACCCGGCGGTGCAGAAGGCGGCGTACGAGGCGCTGGGCGACAACAAGGGCGCGGCCGTCGCGATCGACCCGAAGACCGGCCGGATCCTCGCGGTGGTCTCGACGCCGTCGTACGACCCCGCGCAGCTCACCGACGCGAACACGGCCGGTGCGGACTGGAAGCGGCTCAACGCGGACAAGGACAAGCCGCTCACCAACCGGGCGCTGCGCCAGCCGCTGCCGCCGGGCTCGACGTTCAAGCTGGTCGTGGCGGCGGCCGCGCTGGAGAGCGGGCTGTACAAGAACGTGGACGACCCCACCCGCAGCCCCGACCCGTACGTCATGCCGGGCACGACCCGCCCGCTGGAGAACGAGAACAAGTCGGCCCCGTGCAAGGACGCCCCGATCCGGGTCGCCCTGCGCTACTCCTGCAACAACGTCTTCGGCAAGATGGCCGTCGACCTCGGCCAGGACAAGGTGAAGGCGATGGCCGAGAAGTTCGGCTTCAACGACGACGCGCAGGACGTGCCCGTGCGGGCCTACGCCAGCGTGTACCCCTCGGACATGGACAAGGCGCAGACCGCCCTCTCCGGCATCGGCCAGTTCGACGTCACCGCGACCCCGCTCCAGATGGCCATGGTGTCGGCGGCCATAGCAAACGGCGGCAAGCTGGTCTCACCGCACATGGTGTCGAAGACCACGGACAGTGATGGTGACGCGGTGACGGACTATGACGACAGCGCGGACACCAAGCAGGTCGTCGGCTCCGGCACGGCCGAGCAGTTGCAGTCGGCGATGGAGACGGTGGTGAAGGACGGCACCGGTACGAACGCGCTGATCGACGGCGTGACCGTGGGCGGCAAGACCGGTACGGCCCAGCACGGCGAGAACAACAGCAAGACGCCGTACGCCTGGTTCACCTCGTACGGCAAGTCGGACAGCAGCGGCAAGGAGGTCGCCGTCGCGGTGATGGTCGAGCAGTCGGACGCGGCCCGGTCGGAGGTCAGCGGCAACGGCCTGGCGGCACCGGTGGCCAAGGCGATGATGCAGGCGGCGTTGAAGTAGAGCGCCCCGAAGGCGCGCGGGGCCGTATCGGTGATGCGGCCCCGTCGCGTGGGCCTGACCAGCCACGGACCTCCCGGCCGGTGGCGCGGCGTCCCTCACTTCACCCCGAGAATCTGCTCCACGGGGTCGATCGCGAAGTACACCAGGAACAGCACCGAGACGCCCCACAGCAGCCAGTTGACCTCCCTGGCCTTGCCGAGGACCGTCTTGATGAGCACGTACGACAGGAAGCCCGCGCCGATGCCATCGGTTATCGAGTAGGTGAACGGCATGGCGGCGATGGTGAGGAACGCCGGGACGGCGATCTCGTAGTCGTCCCAGTCGATGTGCTTGACGTGGGTCATCATCAGGAAGCCCACCGCGATCAGCGCGGGTGCCGCCGCCTGCAGCGGGACGATCGTGAGCAGCGGGGCGAAGAAGAGCGCGAGCCCGAAGAGGCCGCCGGTGACCAGGTTGGCGAAGCCGGTGCGGGCGCCCTCGCCGACGCCGGCCGCGGACTCGATGTAGGCGGTGTTGGAGGAGGCGGAGCCGACACCGCCGGCGACTGCGGCGGCACCGTCGATGAACAGGACGCGGCCGATGCCGGGCACCTGCCCCTTCTCGTCGAGCAGTCCGGCCTCGGCGCTGATGCCGACGATGGTCCCCATGGCGTCGAAGAAGTCGGACAGGATCAGGGTGAAGACCAGCAGGACGGCGGTGAGGACGCCGGCCTCGGCGAAGCCGCCGAACAGGCTGAAGTGACCGAGGAGTCCGAAGTCCGGGGCGGCGACGATCCTGTCCGGGACCTTCGGGGTGGTCAGGCCCCAGCTCTTGATGTCGGCGACGGCGTCGATGAGGATCGCGACGACGGTCATCGCGACGATGCTGATGAGGATCGCGCCCTTCACCTTGCGGGCCAGCAGCGCGACGGTCACCAGCACGCCCAGGCAGAAGACCAGGACGGGCCAGCCGGTCAGCCGTCCGGCGGCGCCGAGTTGTACGGGCACGGTGGTGTTCGCGGCGTCGGGGATGCGGCTGACGAACCCGGCGTCGACGAAGCCGATGAAGGCGATGAACAGGCCGATGCCGACGCCGATGGCCTGCTTGAGCTGCTGCGGGATCGCGTTCATGATCGCTTCTCGGAGTCCGGTGAGGACCAGGACGCAGATGAGCAGGCCTTCGAGGACGACCAGGCCCATCGCGTCGGACCAGCTCATCAGCGGGGCCAGCTGGAAGGCGACGACGGCGTTGAGGCCGAGGCCGGCGGCGATCGCCAGGGGGAGGTTGCCGCCGACCCCCATCACGATCGTCATCACGCACGCCACCAGCGCGGTGGCGGTGACGAGTTGGCCGGTGTCGAGGGTGTGGTGGAACTTGTCCTTGGCGCTGCCCAGGATGATCGGATTCAGGACGAGGATGTAGGCCATCGTGAAGAACGTGGCGAAGCCGCCCCGTATCTCCCGGCCGAAGGTGGAGCCCCGTTCGGAGATTCTGAAGTACCGGTCGACGCCGTTCCCGGCAGGTGGGGCGGCACCCGGCCGCCGGTCCACCTTCTGCGTCTCGGACATGGTCGTACTCCTCGTCGCCGGATGAGCGTGCACGGATGCTGGCTGGATTGTTCCCCCGCTCAACCGACTTCAGGTTTTTTCCGTGTTACGGAATCGGGTTCGGCCTGCCGCGCGGCATCCGGCTCCCCGGACATGACGGCGGCCGATCTCCCGCGGCTGCAGGTCACCGAGGCCGTGGTGAAGGAGGCGCTACGGCTGTATCCACCGTTGTGGTACCTGGAGCGGGTCGTCGAAGAGCCGGACGTCCTCGATGGCGTTGCGCTGCCGCCGGGACAACGAGTCGCGGTCAGTCCCTTCGCGCTGCACCGGGATCCGGCGTTCCACGACGAGCCGTCGGCCTTACGCCCGGACCGCTGGATCGACCGCGCCGCGGCCCCACGGGTGCCCGGATACACGTATGTTCCCGTCGGCGGCGGCCCGCGCATGTGTCTGGGTGCGCACTTCGGGACGGTCGCGATGGTCATCGCCACCGCCACGGTCCTCGGCCGCCACCGGCTCTCCCCGGCGCCGGACTGCACGCCCGTGTTCCACACGCGCACCATCCTGCAGCCCGAGGGGCTGGTCCTGGACGTCGCCGGCCGCGAACCCGCGACGGCAGCCCGCTGACCGGGGCTGTCGGCGAGACTCGCTGCGAAAGGAGCCGTCCGCCGTCGCCGAGTTGCTGTTGCGTACCCACCAGGAGCTGAAGGACACCGTGCCTGCACCGTCGGGTCACGCTCTGCAGGCCGGCCCCCGCCACGGCACGGTGCTGCCGGTGACGGGGGCCGGGTACGAGCGGCTGCTCAGGACCTACGGATGACCACCGGGGTCGTCAGGAGACGAAGTAGGTCGGGTTCGGCAGCTTGTACGTGCGGTCGGCGTAGCCGCCGTCGAGGTCCGAGTACTGGTCGCCGAAGTTGGCGATGACCTCGTACCCGAGGTCGTCCTCGATGTGCTTGCGGGTGCCGGACTTGTACTGCACCGTCGTGCAGTTCCAGGTGCCCGGGATGGCGCAGTCGCCCAGGTAGGCCGGCGGGTTGGCCTTGTCCTTGAGGAACATGTGGTCGGCGTCGAGGTTCACATCGGCGCCGATCTTCTTCAGGTTCTCGACGGCGGCGGTGCGCTGCGCCTCGCTGAGACCGGAGTTGTAGAAGACCTCGACGCCCTTGGACTCGGCGTACCGGACCAGCTCGGGGCTGCCGAACACCGCCGGGCGGTCGGCCTTGTTCACGTAGTCGTTCCACGTGGTGGGGTTGTACGTGTAGTTGTAGCGCTTCTCGTAGTCGAGGCTGAGCAGCAGCGTGTCGTCGATGTCGAAGACGACGGCGGGCTTCTCGCCGTGACGGTGCGCCTTGCGTGCCGCGCGGTCGATGTAGCGCCTGGCGTCGGCGTCGATGTGCCTCAGGTCCTTGGCGTACGGGCTGTCCGGGGACGCCTGGTAGACGCCGTTGCTGTCGGCGGTCGTGCCGTAGTAGGTGTCGATGTCCTTCACCAACTGCCCGATGTTGTAGGGCTCGTGGGTGGAATTCGCCGTCCTCTGGCCGGCGGTGGCCGCGCCCGCGCCGTACAGCGCAACGCCGGCGAGGGCACAGGCTGCACCCGCGGCAACGACTCTGTGGGACTTCCGCATGGATTCTCCGGATCTGCTGAATGAGAGTGATGTACCAGGTCAGAGACTGTCTACGCGCATAACACCAGCCCCTGCGAGGGCTGTTATCCGATCGATACGCAACTTCTCACTCGGCGCATTGCCCTCACGTGACCAAGTCATGGGTTTTCCTTGACCCGTGCCCCCTAGGGTCGGAATCCGCATGTGCGAACGGGGGTTCATCGATGGGCGACGGCAAGGTCCCCGGCAAGGTGCTGGACATCAAGACCGCCGACATCAAGGCGGCGGCACCGGCCTTCCACCAGGGAGCCATCGAT
>NZ_JBFAET010000014.1:78942-96030 GCF_040642095.1 Streptomyces sp. NPDC020362 | reverse complement strand
GCCGCGTCACACGACGCGGCAGCCGCCCCGGACCGGCCACATGCCCTCGTCGGCCGGTCGCCCGGCAGCCGGGGGTCGGGCTGCCGCGGCCCATAATGAACACGAACCGAATCGTTCTGACACGAGACCGTCAGACGTCCGGCCCACCACGGAACACGCTGTGCGGGAGAGGCGAATGGGGACCAAGCGAACCTTGCAGAACGTCGTGGACGCAAGCGGCCCTCATCGGCGGGATCTCGAGGCGAGGAAGCGCATTCTCGCCGCCACGCTGGAGCAGCTGGAGGAGCGCGGGTACACCCGCATGACCATCGAGCAGGTGGCCGTCCGGGCCAAGGTCGGGAAGGCCACGCTCTACCGCTCGTGGCCGAACAAGGCGGCTCTCGTCCTCGACGCGGTGCGCAGCCGGCTCAGGGAGGTTCCCACCGCCGAGACCGGGGACACCCGCGACGAACTGCTGAACGTCGCCAAGGAGGCCCTCGCCAGCTTCTTCGGATCCCCCGAGATGAACGCCGTCCTGCCCGCGCTGGTGGCCGACACGGCACAGAACCCCGAACTGCGCCAGCAGTTGCGCGAAGAGGTGATCGAGCCGCGCCGGGCCCGGTCCCGCACCGTGCTGGAGCGGGCCATGGACCGGGGTGACCTTCCCGAGGACACCGACATCTCGCTGGCACTGGAGATGTGGGCCGGCGCGATGATGTTCCGCAGTGTCTTCTACGGCGACGGTTACGACGATGCGGCCCTCGCCCGCATGGTCGACGCCACGCTCTCCTCCCCGCCGCGCTTCCACACGAACGGCGAAGCGACCCGCTGACGCCGCTCGTGGCGACGCCCGACCCCCCGTCTCGCGGTCACTGCCATCCTGGCAGGGCGCGGCACCCGCCACTACTGGGGAATCCCAAGGATGAAGCAGGCAGCTTCCGTGGATTCCCCAGGAACGGCCCGGAGCGGCCGGGGAAGCCCCGACGGGTCGGTCGGCACCGGGACGCGGTCGCGGCCGTGACTGCGCTCACACACTGGAGACTTGCGCAAGATTTAAACTGTCGCCGTGGAGACGAGTGAGGCGACGGGCGGCTGGGAGACCGCGGTGCTCGACGGCGGGCCCGCGGACGGAGTGCGGATCAAGGTCTCCGGGAGGCCGCGCGTGGTCCAGGTGACCTGCCCCTGCCGGATCGAGGACGCGCCGCCCGGTGTGCGCGCGGAGTCGGTCCACCTCTACCGCCGCGACTACACCGTGACCGGTGAGCCGCTGCGGTACGGCTTCGACGTCGCCAGCCCCTGATCCGCGCCCGGTCGGCGCGGGGCGCGCGGGTCCGGCACGCGTGGATGCGGCGGATGAGCGCCGCTCAGTGGGCCTGTGTGTGCTCCGCGGCCGGGGCGGCCACCGTCACGCTCTCGGCCGGCGCGGCCGCCGTGACACTCTCGGCCGGGGCGGCCCCGTCCTCCTTCATGGCCTTCGCCTCGCTCTTGAGGATGCGCATCGACTTGCCCAGTCCGCGCGCGGCCTCCGGCAGCTTCTTGGACCCGAACAGGACGATGATCACGACGGCCACGACCAGCAGGTGCCAGGGTTCCAGTCCGTTGCGGAGCATCCCGCCCACCCCTTCTCCACACCGGCGGCGGTACGGGCCAGACATGCCGCACCTGCCGCCACGATTGCTACATTGCGCAACTGTACAACCCTGAGGCGGGCCGGTCGCCGTCTCAGTCGTCCGAGTCGGGCTTGCCGCGCGCCGCGGCGTAGGCCTGGGCCGGCGTCATGGGGACGCCGTTGAGGCTGACCGTCTTGTAAGGGCTGACCTTGGCGCAGGTCTTGGCCTGGTCGGCGGTCTGGGCGTGGGCGCCTCCGACCGCGGCCTTGGTGTCGGCGGGCGAGGGCGAGGACGCACCGCCCGGGAAACCGGTGCCGCTCGGCCAGTCGCTGCCGATCACCAGGGTCAGCCCCGTGCCGGTGCCCTGCTTCAGGTGCGAGCCGGACAGGCCGAGCGCCTTGGCGGCCGTCTGCGCCCCGGCCTTCTGGCCGGGGCCGTAGGTGAGTGTGGTGGTGGCCGCGGGGCTCGGGGCGTTGGCCGTGGTCGTGTCCGGGCTGAAGCCCTTGTCGGTGAGCGCCGTCGCGATCGTGGAGGCGCGGCCGGTGATGTCCGTGCCGTTCTCCACCGTCACGGCGACCTGCGACGCGGGTACGGCCTTCGCCGTGGCCGTGGCCTTCGCGGTCGCCGACGCCGCCGCGGACTTCTTGCCCGAGCCGGTGGTCAGCGACTGGTCGTCGGCGATGGTGGAGAAGAGGGTCTTGGCGCCCGGGCCCACCACCACGCGGTCGCTGTTGTTCGGGTCGGGGGCCGTCTGCATCGTCGTGAAGGTCATCCGCTTGGTGGGGACCTTGTTCACGTCGGAGGCGAGCGAGATCAGCTTCTTCACGGTGCCCAGACCGTCGTCCACGGTCAGCGCCTTGGTGGCCGCGTCCGCGAGGCCGTAGACCGCGGTGGGGTCGGTGAGCGTGCCCGCGCTCTTGAACTTGCGGATCATCGCGCTCAGGAAGATGTGCTGGGAGACGGTACGGCCCAGGTCGCTGCCGTCGCCGAAACCGTGCCGGGAGCGCACGAACTCCAGGGCCGCGACGCCCTTGAGGGTGTGGCTGCCCTTGGACAGCTTCAGGTGCGAGTAGGTGTCGTAGACGTCGTCACTGACGCACACGGAGACCCCGCCGACCGCGTCGGACATCTGGACCACGCCGGAGAAGTCCAGCTTGACGAAGTGGTCGATGGGGATGCCGGTGAGCTGGTGGACGGTGGCCACCTGACAGGCCGGGCCGTACTGCAGCGCGCTGTTGATCTGCCCGTAGTAGCCGGAGGTGGACTGGTCGCTCTTGCTGTCCTTGCAGGCCGGAACGCGGGCCATGGTGTCACGGGGAATGCTCATCACGGTGGCGTTGGAGCGGTCGGCGGATATGTGCACCACCATCTCCACGTCCGCGTTGCTGCCGGTCTGCACGCCGGTCTTCGAACAGCCGCCGCCGAGCTTGCAGTCCGTCTTGCTGGTGCGGCCGTCCGAGCCCATCACCAGGATGTTGATCGGAGTACGGCCGAACGCGTCCGCCTTCTCCGTTCCGCCCTTGCCGTCGAGCGAGAAGCTCTGGATGTTGCCGTTCAGGTGCTGGTAGAACCACCAGCCGGCACCGGCCGTGACCACGACGAGAACCGACAGACAGATCCCGATGATCTTCAGCACCCGCCGGCCGCGCCCCGCCTGCCGGACGCGGTGCCTCGAGCGCGAGCCGCCGTGCGTGCGGGAGGCCGCCCGGGCCGCGGCCCGGCCCCCCGCAGGACGCGCTCCGTCGGTCCCGGCCGCACGCTGTCCGGGCACCTTGGCGGAGCGACTGCGCGTGGCCTGACCGACCGGACCGTCCCACGGGTCGCTCATCTCCCACTCCCATGCATGAACGGTCGGGCTCGGCAGGCGGGGCCGTCGGACGGCCGGGCATGCACGGCGGTGTACGGGCAGGCGGCGGAGCGGGACTCCGCCCGGGTTGCGTAGTTGCGCAATCTAACAAACCCATGGCCGGAGCAGCACGGATCCTTCCACGATTCTCAGGTGAGGCATCTCTCCCCCGCCGCGCCCGGCCTTCCCCACCTGCCCGTTTCCGGCCAGGTCAGTCCTCGCCCACGGCCCGTCCCGCCCTGGCCCAGTTCGCGTGCAGCCGGTCCAGGTACGAGCGGGCCTGACTGCCCGGGGTCGCACCGCGGGCAAAGGCGAGCATGGTGCTCGCGCCGGTGTTGTACCCGAGGGCCAGCAGGTCGTCCTTCGGGTACGGAGCGGACCAGCGGGCGGGCAGCCGGGCCGCGAGGTCGTGCAGGTACCAGGCCTCGGCCTCGATGGCGAGACCGCGGTCGTCGGGCAGGTCCTCCCAGCGGCGGCCGGCGAAGTCCCGGCCCTGCTTGACCTCGTCGAAGGCGGCGCGGTGCATGTTGGCGATGCCGAAGGCCGCGTCCGGCTTGTACTTCTGCCAGGCGCGCTCGAAGGCCGGGTCGTGCGGTTTGTACGCCTCGTTGTAGAGGATCGCCATCAGCAGCCGGGCGCTGACGCCGGTCTGCCGGGCCCGGGTGCGGACCTGGGAGGAGTAGTGGGCGGGGTCGTACGACGAGGCCGCCGCCGGCGAGGGGGAGGAGGAAGGCGACGCGGAAGGAGAGGGTGACGGGGTGCGCGGGGAGGCGGACGCCCTGGCCGGTGGCGGCTTGTCGCCCTGCGGGGTGCCGGCCGCGCGCACGATGACGTACAGCGCCACGGCGAAGACCACCAAAGGAAGCAGGATCCGACGCCTGCGTGCCCCGGAATCGGACATGTCCCGCCCTCTCTGCACCCCCGCCTCGGCCAGCCCCCTTGTACAGCAGGACGGCTAAGAGCCGTGTGAGGCGGTGCCGCGCGTGTCCGGCGTGTCCCGCTGCCCCGTGCGTCCCGATCCCCTTGCCGCACAGCGCCGTTCGTACCCCCTGCGGGCCGCCACGAGACCCGCGGCGTACAGGGCCAGGACGCCGGTGAGCAGGGCGTAGTACAGGGTGGGGAGGGCGGTCAGGCCGAGTGCCGGGCCGAGCGGTGACGGCGGGAGCGCCAGGCCGATCACGGCCAGGCCGATCGCCGCCCAGGTGACCGGGCCGGGCCCGCGGGCTGCCGTGACGGGGGTCCCCCCGCCCGGACGCGGCCGGGAGCCGGGGAGGCGGCCGACGCGCAGCAGGACCATCACCAGGGCCTGGGTGAGCAGGTTCTCGGTGAACCAGCCGGAGTGGAACACGGCCTCGTCGTCCCCGGTGCCGGGCCCGTGCAGGGCGAACGCGAGGACACCGAAGGTGGCCAGGTCGGCGACGGCGTTGAGCACCCCGAAGGCCGTGATGAAGCGCAGCAGGTCGCGCGGGCGCAACAGGGTGGGCCGGCGCAGCACGAGGGGGTGGGGGCGGTCGTGGGCGAAGGCGAGCTGGGCCGCGTCGAAGCACAGGTTCTGGGTGAGGACCTGCGCCGGGAGCATCGGCAGGAAGGGCAGCAGCAGCCCCGCGGAGAGCATCGCGATGACGTTGCCGAGGTTGGAGGACAGCGCGATGCGCAGATAGGTGGCGATGTTGCCGCCCGCGTGCCGGCCGGCGGCGATGGTGTGGGCGACGGCGGTGAGGTCCTTCTCGGCGAGCACCACGTCGGCGCCCTCGCGGGCCACGTCGGCGGCGTCGCGCGGGGCGATGCCGACGTCGGCGGCGCGCAGCGCGGGCAGGTCGTTGACGCCGTCGCCGAGGAAGCCGACCGTCAGCCCGGCGCCGCGCAGGGCCCGGGTGATCCGGGCCTTGTGGTCGGGGGTGCAGCGGGCGAAGACGGTCCTGCCGCGCACCAGCCCGGCCAGTTCGGCGTCGCCGAGGGTGTCGATGTCGCCGGCGTCGACCACGTCGTCCGCCGTCACGTGGATGCCGAGGTCGCGGCAGGCGCGGGCGGCCGTGCCCGGGTGGTCGCCGGTGAGGACCTTGACGGCGACCCCCTGGCCGGTGAGGACGTGCAGCGCGTCGGCGGCGGTGGACGCGAGCGCGTCGCGCAGGGTGATCAGCCCGCGCAGGGAGAGGCCGCGTTCGTCGGCCGGGGTGTAGTCGCGCAGCCTTGCCGGGCGTTCGTCGGTGGCGACCGCGAGGACGCGCAGTCCGTCGTGGGCCAGGCGGGAGGCCAGTGCCCGCAGGCGGGCGCGCTCGTCGTCCGAGAGGGCGCACCGTTCCAGCACGGCCCCGACGTCTCCCTTGACGACCAGGGTGTGCACGCCGAGCCGTCCGGGGGTGCGGACGACGGCGGTGGCGAGGCGGCGCAGCGGGTCGAAGGGGACGGCCGCCACACCGTCGTACGCCATCATGTCGTCCGCGTCGGCGGCCTCCAGGATCGCCTCGTCGAGGGCGTCGGGTACCGGCAGGTCGGCGAGTTGCAGGGTCCACCACGCGTTGACCGCGGCCCAGTGCAGGACCCCGGGGTCGTCCGCGCCGTCGGGGCCCAGGGCGCGGTCCACCGTCGGCCGGTCCTGGGTGAGGGTGCCGGTCTTGTCCACGCACAGCACGTCGACGGCGCCGGCGTCGTGCAGCGCGGGCAGCCGCTTGACGATCACCCCGTGGGTGCGGGCCAGCAGCCCGGCCCCACGGGCCAGGCAGGTGGTGACGAGGACCGGCAGCATCTCGGGGGTCAGCCCGACGGCCACCGCGACGGCGAACGGAAGCGTCTCCAGGCCGCGTCCGCGCAGCGCCGCGTTGGCCATGAGGACCAGCGGCGGGGTCAGCAGCATGAACCGGATCAGGATCCAGGAGACGCCGTGGACGGACCGGTCGAAGGCGCTCGGGTCCTGCCGCCCGGCACTGCGGCCGTGGGCGGCTGCGAACCGGGTCCGTGCGCCGGTCGCGGTGACGACCGCGGTGGCGCTGCCGGAGGCGACGCTGCTGCCCTGGAAGCAGCACTGCGGATGCTCGAGGACGGCGGCGGGGGCGGCCGGCACCGCGTCGGCGGTCTTGCCGACCGGCGCCGACTCGCCCGTCAGCGCGGACTGGTGCACGGTCAGTCCGCCGGCCCGCAGCAGCCGTACGTCCGCCGGTACCAGGTCGCCGGGCCCGAGCCGGACCACGTCTCCCGGGACGAGTTCGCCCACCGGGAGTTCCCGGGGGACCGGCGCGGCATCGTCGTCGGCACGGCGCAGCACCGTGGCGGTGGTGGCGACCAGGTCGCGCAGCGCGGCCGTGGACCGGTCGGCACGGTGCTCCCCGGTCGCCCGCAGCACGCAGCTCACGGCGACCAGCAGGAGGATCACCGCGCCGGTCCCCCAGGCGAAGACGGCCGCGGACACCAGTCCGAGGCAGAGCAGCACGGCGGTGAACGGGTCCCGCAGGCTGCGCAGGAACAGCCGGGGCCAGGAGGGCTCGCGCCGGTCCGGGAGGCTGTTCCCGCCGAACCGGGCCAGTCGTTCCTCGGCCTGTGCCTCCGTCAGGCCGCGCGGACCGGCGTCCAGCTCGCGCAGGACGTCGAGCAGGGTCGGCACGCCGGGTCCCGAACGGGGTGCCGCGTCGGGACCCCGGTCGCCGCCGGACGCCGCAGCGGTGCCGGGAGCCGGCGTCCGTGCGTCCTGTCCCGAGGGCGCGGTGGTCTCAGCCACCGATCCCGCGCAGCCGGTGGACCGCGGTGGGGGGCTGCTGCGAACGTGCGGTCAGCTGGACCACCATCACCCGCACCAGCGTCACCACGTCGGGGTCGTCGATGTAGTAGACCTGCCGTCGGCCCTCGCGCCGGGAGCGGACGAGCCCGGCGAGCTTCAGCTTGGCCAGGTGCTGGCTGACCGCGGGCAGCGCACCGCCGACCCGGTCGGCGAGGTGTGTGACATCGCTCTCGCCCTGCGACAGAGCCCACATCAGGTGGAGCCGGGAGGAGGAGGCGAGCAGTCCGAACGCGGCGGCAGCCGCCGCCAGCACATCGGCCGACGGGTCCTCGATGCCACCGGCGATCTCCGTCACAGCCCTCTCCCGTCCCGCCCTGTTCACAGCCGACGCACATGCGCCCACCCATGGTAAGGGCCGGTCCCCCGGCAGGCGTGCGCCGCCGGGGCCACCGGTGGGGTCTGTCCTCGGATCGGGTCAGTCCTCGTAGAAGTTGTTGACGACGTCGGGCTCGTCGTCGTCGAACGCCTCGTTCAGCAGTGCACCGCCGATGAGACCGGCCGCACCGGCACCGATGAGCGCACCGGTGCCGAAGCGACGGCCGCCGCCCTGCTGGTGGTGGTCGTTGTGGTCGTAGTGGTCGTGGTGGTCCGCGTACGGCTGCCCGTAGCCGCCCTGCTGGGGGTAGCCCTGCTGCGGGTAACCCTGCTGGGAGTAGCCCTGCTGCGGGTAACCCTGCTGGGAGTAGCCCTGCTGCACCGGCTGCGGGTAGCCCTGCTGGGGCGGGGTGTAGAACGGCGGCACCGTGGTCTGCACCCGCTGTGCGCAGCCGCCGCACGTCTGGACCGGCCGGGGGACGCCCCACTGCGGGGACCAGGTGACGGTCGTCGTACCGGGCCCGTGGTTGGGGTCGAAGAAGCAGGTCACGGAGGGACTCCCGAGAGGTTGCGATGAGGGGGCGAAGGCCGGGGACGCGGAAGGGGCGACGGCAGGGGGCGGCGGAGATGCCGCGGCCGGGGGCGCAGGAGGTACGGCGGCCGGGGGCACAGGAGGCTGAGGTACGGCGGCCGGGGCCTGCGGTGCGTCCGGCCCGTGCGTGCCCTTGCCCAGTCGTGGTGAGGTGACCGGAGCCGGGCCGGGAGCCGTCGTCTCCCGCAGCACGGCCACGCCGTAGTCCGTGGCGATGCCGGCCAGGCCCGAGGCGTAGCCCTGGCCGACCGCGCGGAACTTCCATCCCGGGCCGTGCCGGTACAGCTCGCCGAAGACCACCGCGGTCTCGTTCACCATGCCGGCGGTCGTGAGGTCGTAGCGGGCCAGCTCGGTGCCGCTGTCCTGGTCTAGGACGCGGATGTACGCGCCGTGCACCTGCCCGAAGGCCTGGCCGCGGCTCGCGCCCTCGTACAGGGACACCAGGAAGAGGACTTTCTCGACCTGGTCGGGGACCCGGGTGAGGTCGGTATGGATCTGCTGGTCGTCGCCGGCCGGGCCGTCCGGGCCTGCGTGGCGGACCGACCCGTCGGGGCTGGCCGGGTTGTTGAAGAAGACGAAGTGCTCGTCCGACAGCACCTTTCCCGACCGGTCGCACAGCAGGGCACTGGCGTCCAGGTCGTACCCGGTGTCCGCCTGCCAGCCCAGACCGGCCGTCACCGCGGTCAGGCCGGGGGCCTGCCGGCTCAGCGACACATTGCCGCCCTTGGTCAGGGACACACTCATGCACGGCCTCCGCAGCTGCTTCCGCTTCCCGCGTCCATCGTGATCAACACGACCCTAACCCCTTCCAGTTCCCCAGTTGCGCAATGTCTTGAGCATGTGACAGAACCTCGACGGGACGTCACCAGAAGGACGGGAACGTCGCCCGGCACTCCCGGCCGTCCCTAGGCTTGCGCAAACAGGCAATCCAAGTGTCGGCGTCCGGCGCACTGCGCGCGGATCCGACCCGACCGGAGGACAACACCGTGGGCATCATCGGCTGGATCATCCTCGGCCTGCTCGCCGGAGGCATCGCCAAGATGCTGCTGCCCGGCCGCGACCCGGGCGGACTGATCGGCACGACCCTCATCGGCGTCGCGGGCGCCTTCATCGGCGGCTGGCTCTCCGCCCGTTTCCTCGACCGGCCGGTGGAGAAGCACTTCTTCGACCTCTACACCTGGGGCGCGGCGATCGGTGGCTCCCTGGTGCTGCTCATCGGCTACCGCATCCTCTTCGGCAACTCCCGCGACTGACCCGGCGCCCGAGGCCCCTTCTCCCGGACGGGGCTCACAGGTGGGCCACCCCTCCGCCCGCCGGGGCGGATCGCCTCAGACGTTGACGCCGAAGTCGGCGGCGATGCCCGCCAGTCCGGAGGCATAGCCCTGGCCGACGGCCCGGAACTTCCACTCGGCGCCGCCCCGGTACAGCTCGCCGAACACCATCGCGGTCTCGGTCGAGGCGTCCTCGGACAGGTCGTAGCGGGCGAGTTCGGCGCCGCCGGCCTGGTTGACGACGCGGATGAACGCGTTGCGCACCTGGCCGAAGCTCTGGCTGCGCGCCCCGGCGTCGTGGATCGACACCGGGAAGACGATCCGGTCCACCTCGGCGGGCACGGCGGCGAGGTTCACCTTGATGCTCTCGTCGTCGCCCTCGCCCTCACCGGTGAGGTTGTCGCCGGTGTGCTCGACCGAACCGTCGGGACTGGCAAGGTTGTTGTAGAAGACGAAGTGCCCGTCGGACACGACCTTGCCGGAGGCGTTCAGCAGCAGCGCGGAGGCGTCGAGGTCGAAGTCGGCGCCGGTGGTGGTCCGTACGTCCCAGCCGAGGCCGACGAGGACGGCGCTCAGTCCCGGTGCCTCCTTGCTCAGCGACACGTTGCCACCCTTGGACAGCGAAACACCCATGGTTCGTCCCTCCACGCACATGTCCGGTTCGGGCCCTTGTCCTGGACCCCGCGTTGAATCTACAACACTGTAGAAGTAACTGGCGGTCGGCACGAGGCGACACCACCGCGAGGAGCGTGAACAAGCCACCGGCGCCCGCTTTGTACGATGTGACGCTCCCCCGGCGTGAGGGGCCGGGGCGAGAGGCGGAAGGGAGACACCGCGTGGCGGAGCCGGATCCGCGCCGTCGGCGCAGGGCGCAGGGCGCACTGGAGACCCGGGTGCTCGCGGCCCTGCACGAGGCCGAAGGCCCGGTCACCGCGGGCTGGGTGCAGGAGCGTCTGGCCGCCGGCCTCGCGTACACGACCGTGATGACGGTGCTGGCCCGCCTGCTGGCGAAGAGCGCCGTCACGCGCAGGCGCGAGGGGCGGTCGTTCGTGTGGATGCCGGCCGCGGACGAGGCCGGGCTCGCCGCGCTGAAGATGCGCAGGGTGCTGGACGGCGAGCAGGACCGGCGGGCCGTGCTGGCCAGCTTCCTCACCGCGCTGCCCGAGGGCGACGAACAGGTGCTGCGCGAACTGCTGGACCAGGCCACCGGCGAGGACTGAGCACGCATGGGGATCTTCGTCTTCCTCCCGCTGGTCCTGCCGCTGACGGCCTGGCCGATCGCGCGTCTGGCCGAGCAGCGCCTCCATCCCCGTACGGCCACGGTGCTGCTGACCGCCGTCTCCACCGTCCTGGCGCTGTGCAGCACGGTGTGCCTGACGCTGCTGATGGTGGTCGGCACCGCGCAGCTGCCCGGCAATCCCCTGCCGGACGGCTGGTCCGACCCGGAGGTGCGCGAGAGCGTGCCACGGCACGAAGTGGCCGGAAAGGCCGCCATCCCCGCGCTGCTCGTGGTCGTCGGCGCCTGGGGCCACACACTCTGGCGGCACCACCGCGTTCGGTGGCGGGCCCACCGGGCCCTGGCGGGGCTGCGGGACACGGAGGTGGCGGTACTGGACGACGGGCAGCCCTATGCCTACGCGCTGCCGGCGAGCCGGGTCGTGGGCGGGCTGCGCGACCGGGTCGTGGTGTCCACGGCGATGCTCGCCTGCCTCGCGGCGCCGGAGCGCCGCGCCCTGTTCGCCCACGAGCGCGCGCACCTCGCCGCGCGGCACCACCGCCATCTGCTGCTCGTCCGGCTGGCCGCCTGCGCCAACCCGTTCCTGCTGCCGCTGCGGTCGGCGGTCGCCTACACGGCGGAGCGATGGGCGGACGAGGAGGCGGCCCAGGCCGTCGGCAGCCGCAAGGCCGTCGCCCGCGCCATCGGCAGGGCGGCCCTCGTCTCGCGTGCCGCACCCGCGCCGACGCTCGCCGCACTCGCCGCCCCCGGCCCGCTTCCCCGCCGGGTCGCGGCCCTGCTCGCGCCGGCACCCGCCGGGCGCGCCTGGCCGTCGGTCTTCACCACGGTGGGCCTGGCCCTGTGGACCGCCACCACCGGAGCCGCCCTCTCCGCGATGTTCTCGGCCAACTCGGCGCTCACCCTGCTGCTGTTGCTGCGGGCGGCGACGCCACTCTGAGGCACCGCGAGCCGAGAGACCGCCGCGTCCACGGTGTCCGCCGTGCCCGCGGTGCCCGCCGCGCCCGCCGAATCCGCGGTGTCCGCCGCGTCTGCCTCATCCGCCGTGTCCGCCGTGTCCGCCGGGGCCCCTCGCGCACGTGCCCGTGCACGGACGCGCCTCGTGCGGTCAGCCGGACCAGCGCCTGATCCGGTCTCCCCGCTCCTGCATGAGCACTTCTTCCAGCCGTCCGAGCAGAAAGGGCACGACGCCCCGCTCCAGGAGGGCCAGTTCCCACACCTCCCGAGCCCTTGCCACGTCCGCGGCGGCGTCGGCCCGGGCGCGCCCCCGGCCGTTGGAGCGCCCGCCACGCCCCGTCACCAGCAGCCGGAGAACCGCCCTGGTCGCGGCCGGCAGGAGCGGGAGACCGCCTGCACCCCGCACCGGTGGCGCCTCGCACACACTCTCCGCCGGGCCGCCCGGCCCGGTCGCCGCGGACCGGGCCCTGAGGTAGGCCTGGTACTCGACGGCCACCGCCGCGGTGATGGCCGTCCGCGCCTGCAGCGCCCGGGTCCGCAGCTGTTCCCGGCCGAGGACTCCGGCGGCACGGTCGAGGGCGTCCAGCACCTGAGGGGAGTTCAGGGCCTGATCGAGCGCGCGCTCGAAGACCACGCCGACCTCCCTGACCGACGGCCCGGAATCCGTCATGTGTCCCCCGATGCAGAAAGCCTCGCGGCGCCCTTGTGGCGCAGGTGGAACAACCGCACCGAACGCGGTTGAGGACTTGCGACTCTAATAGTTCCTGAATTGCGCAACTTTTAAAGACTCGCCGGGCAGGGCCACCCGCCCGGCGGCACCAGGCACCTCCGGGTTGACGCACAGGTGCCCCGCGAGGCACGCCGGCACCTACCGCCACCATCATTTGAACGCGTTCAATTCTGGGTTACGCTGGTGCCCGCCGAAACCGAGGGGGCTCGATGAAGGTGGTGCTACCCGGGGGGACCGGGCAGGTGGGGACGGTCCTAGACCGTGCCCTGACGGCGGCCGGTCACGAGGTCACGGTGGTGACCAGACACCCGGTCCGGGAGCGCGAGATCGGCTGGGACGGGGTCACGCTCGGCCCCTGGGCCGAGGCGCTCGACGGCAGCGACGTCGTCATCAACCTGGCCGGGCGCAGCGTCTCCTGCCGCTACACCCCCGAGAACCTGCGGGCCATGATGGACTCCCGGGTGGACTCGGCGCGGGTCGTCGGCGAGGCGATCGCCGCCGCCGCACGGCCACCGCGCGTCTGGCTGCAGATGAGCACCGCGACGATCTACGCCCATCGCTTCGATGCGGCGCACGACGAGGCGACGGGGGTGATCGGCGGCTCGGAGGCCGGGGTGCCGGGCTACTGGGCATACAGCGTCGAGATCGCGAAGAACTGGGAGCGGGCGCAGGCCGAGGCGCGGACCCCGGCGACCCGGAAGGTGGCGCTGCGCGCGGCGATGGTCATGAGCCCGGACCGGGGCGGGGTCTTCGACATACTGCTGCGGCTGGCACGGCTGGGGCTGGGCGGGCCGGTCGCCGGCGGTGCGCAGTACGTCTCCTGGATCCATGACGCCGACTTCGTGCGCGCGGTGGAGTTCCTGATCGCCCGGGACGACCTCGACGGGCCGGTGAACCTCGCCTCGCCCGGCCCCCTCCCGCACCGGGAGTTCATGCGGACGCTGCGCACGGCCCGGGGCGTCCCGGTGGGGCTCCCGGCGACGCGCTGGATGGCGGAGCTGGGCGCGTTCGCGCTGCGCTCGGACACGGAACTGCTGCTCAAGAGCCGCCGGGTGGTACCGGGCCGGCTGCGGGCGGCCGGTTTCGGCTTCGCCCATCCCGAGTGGGAGGGAGCTGCCGCGGACCTCGTCCGCCGGTCCGCGCCCCGGTCGCCCCGCGCGCAGCGCTGAGGGCCGTGCCCGAAGACCGCGCGCAACGCTGAAGGCCGTGTCCGAACACCGCACCCGGCGCCGGCACCGAAAGCCGTGCCCGCACACCGCACCCGGCGCCGACGCTGAAAGCCGCGTCCGAACACCCTGCGCAGGGCCGAGGGCCGTGCCCGAGCCCCGCACGCAGCACTGAAAGCCGTGCCCGAGCGGGACGTGGCTCGGGCTTCAAGTCCCGGGACCGTGCCGGGCGATGCCGGTGGTCGGGCGGTGCGCCTGGTCACCGATGTTCCCGCGGCTGCCGCTCACATCGTCGCCGGCGCGGACATCCCCGGCTCCGGCTCCGCCCGGGCGGCCCCCGACCTCGGCAGGACGAGCACCATGGTGAGGCCCCCGCCCGGGGTGTCCTCGGCGTGCAGCGTGCCGCCGATGGCCTCGGCGAAGCCGCGGGCCACCGCGAGGCCGAGCCCGACCCCGGCGCCGCGGGGCGCGTCGCCGTAGCGCTGGAAGGGTTCGAAGATGCGGGACTTGGCCTCGTCCGGCACACCTGGGCCGCGGTCCACCACCCGCACCTCCACCCGGTCGGCGAGGGCGCTGGCCGCGACCAGGACCCGCTCCCCCGCCGGGCTGTACTTGACCGCGTTCTCCACGACGTTGGCGACCGACCGCTCCAGCAGACCCCGGTCGACGTCGACCATGGGGAGGGTCTCCGGGATGTCCAGGTCGACGCTGTCCTCGGGGACGCCCCCGAGCGCCATCGGGATCACCTCGTCCAGGTCGGTCTCGCGGATGATCGGGGTGACCGTGCCGGTCTGCAGGCGGGACATGTCGAGCAGGTTGCCGACGAGCAGGTCGAGCCGGTCGGCTCCCTCCTCGATGGCCGCCAGGAGTTCCGCCCGGTCGGCCTGCGACCATTCGACGTCGTCCGAGCGCAGGGAGGTGACCGCCGCCTTGATGCCGGCCAGCGGGGTGCGCAGGTCGTGGCTGACGGCGGCGAGCAGGGCGGTCCTTGTGCGGTTGCCCTCGGCCAGCTCCTTGGCCTGGTCCGCCTCCTGCTGCAGGCGCTGACGGTCCAGCACCACCGCCGCCTGGGCCGCGAAGGCGGCCAGCACCCGGCGGTCCTCGGCCGGGAGCACCCGGCCGGACAGGGCGAGGGACAGCCGGTCGCCGACCGGTACGTCGACGTCCGCGTCCTCGGGCGTGGCACAGGGGCGCGGGCCCACGCTGCCCGCCGAGGTCCAGGGCGCCACGTCGCCGGCACGCTCCAGCAGGGCCGCCGACTCCATGCCGAAGGTCTCGCGGACCCGCTCCAGCAGCTCCTCCAGGCTGGTCTCGCCGCGCAGCACGCTGCCCGCGAGGAAGGAGAGGATCTCCGACTCCGCTCGCAGCCGGGCCGCCTGGTGGGTGCGGCGGGCGGCCAGGTCCACCACCGAGGCGACCGACACGGCGACCCCGACGAAGATCGCTATGGCGACGATGTTCGCCGGATCGGCGATGGTCAGGGTGTGGACGGGCGGGGTGAAGTACCAGTTGAGCAGCAGGGATCCGACCACGGCCGAGGCCAGGGCCGGGAAGAGGCCGCCCAGCAGGGCCGCCGCCACCGTCATCGTCAGGAACAGCAGCATGTCGTTGGCGAGGCCGACCTCGGGCACCACGCCGCTCAGCAGCCAGGTCAGCAGCGCGGGACCGGCGATGCCGGCCAGCCAGCCCCAGATGATCCGGGAGCGGCCGAGGCGGGCGCCCCGGGCGACGGGCAGCCCTCGGCCCTTGCCCGCCTCGTCGTGGGTGATGAGGTGGACGTCGAGGTCGGGACCGGACTCCACGGCCACGGTGGCGCCGACGCCGGGCCCGAAGACGTACTGCCAGGCCTTGCGCCGGGAGACGCCGAGGACGATCTGGGTGGCGTTGACGCCGCGCGCGAAGTCGAGCAGCGCGGCCGGTATGTCGTCGCCGACGACGTGGTGGAAGGTGCCGCCGAGGTCCTCCACGAGGGTGCGCTGGACGGCCAGTTCCTTCGGGGAGGCAGAAGTCAGCCCGTCGCTGCGGGAGATGTAGACGGCCATCACCTCGCCGCCTGCGCCCTTCTCCGCCAGCCGCGCCGCGCGCCGGATCAGGGTGCGGCCCTCGGGGCCGCCGGTCAGGCCGACGACGATCCGCTCGCGCGAGCCCCAGATCGTGGAGACCCGGTGCTCGGTGCGGTACTCCTGCAGATAGGCGTCGACCCGGTCGGCCACCCACAGCAGCGCCAGCTCGCGCAGGGCGGTGAGGTTGCCGGGCCGGAAGTAGTTGGAGAGCGCCGCGTCGACCTTGTCGGGCTTGTAGATGTTGCCGTGCGCCATCCGGCGGCGCAGCGCCTGGGGCGACATGTCCACCAGCTCGATCTGGGCGGCCCGCCGCACGACCTCGTCGGGGACGGTCTCCTGCTGCCGGATGCCGGTGATGGACTCCACGACGTCGCCGAGCGACTCCAGGTGCTGGATGTTGACGGCGGAGACGACGTCGATCCCGGCCGCGAGCAGCTCCTCCACGTCCTGCCAGCGCTTGGTGTTGCGGGAGCCGGGGACGTTGGTGTGGGCCAGCTCGTCGACGAGGGCCACCTGCGGACGGCGGGCCAGGACCGCGTCGACGTCCATCTCGGTGAAGGTGCTGTCCCGGTAGGCGATCTCCCTGCGTGGCACCTGTTCCAGGCCGTGCAGCATCACCTCGGTGCGCGGCCGGCCGTGGTGCTCCACGAAGGCCACGACGCAGTCGGTGCCCCGCTCGATCCGGCGGTGTGCCTCGGAGAGCATGGCGTAGGTCTTGCCCACACCGGGAGCCGCACCGAGGTAGATGCGGAGCTTGCCGCGTGTCATGGTCACCCTTCGAAGCGGTAGCCCATGCCGGGCTCGGTGATGAGGTAGCGGGGGCTCGACGGGTCGGCTTCCAGCTTGCGTCGCAACTGGGCCATGTAGACCCGCAGATAGTTGGTCTTGTTGCTCTGCGAGACGCCCCACACCTCGTGCAGCAGCTGCTTCTGGGTGATCAGCCGGCCGGGGTGGGTGACGAGGATCTCCAGCAGATGCCATTCGGTCGGGGTGAGGCGGACGTCGCGGCCGTCCCGTACGACCTTCTTCGCGAGCAGGTCGATGGTGAACCCGTCCGTCTGGACCAGCGTGGTCTCCGGGACGAGCGGAAGCTCCTCGGTGCGGCGCACGGCGGCCCGCAGCCGGGCCAGCAACTCGTCCATGCTGAACGGCTTGGTGATGTAGTCGTCGGCGCCGGCGTCGAGGGCGCCGACCTTCTCGTCGGACGACTGCCGGGCGGACAGGACCAGGATCGGCACCCGGCTCCAGCCCCGCAGGCCCTTGATGATGTCGACGCCGTCCATGTCGGGCAGGCCGAGGTCGAGCAGCACCACGTCGGGCTGGCGGGCCGCCGCGAGCCGCAGCGCGGTCGCGCCGTCGGGGGCCGCGTCGACGCCGTACCGGCGGGCCTGCAGATTGATCACGAGGGCCCGTACGAGCTGCGGGTCGTCCTCCACCACGAGCACCCTGGTCATGGGTGTGTGTCTCTCCTGTCATGCCTGCGGGAGCCGGGGGGGGGGGGGGGGGGCCGGGCCCGCCCCCCCCCGCCCGGGTGGGGGGAGGCGGGCACGAAT